>CAYSRH010000303.1:0-3132 GCA_964433245.1 uncultured Bacteroidales bacterium
AGGTGTATGAAACAATGATGCAGGCAGGTGATGTGTTGATGGCTATGTATCCGGATGAATTTACAACAAAAGATATCCGCCTGCATGTTGAGGATCTGCTTGAAAGATTTAAAAATAAAGCCCTGGGTGATACAATATTCAGGGTCGGTTGTGATTTGGAAAGAAAACTCAGCAGGGAAGACAGATTGGTGGCAGCATTGGTGAATGCCAGGGAAAGAAGAATGCCTTATGATAAAATACTATATGCCCTCGTGGCCGGGTGCTTCTTCCGGGCAAAAGATGAAAACGGAAACATGCACCCCGGAGATCTTAAATTTTCTGAAAAACTTGAAAAAGAAGGCATCGAAGCCGTTTTTAATGAAGTCTGCGGACTCGATACCCCAACCTTTAAAGAAGTGATCGTTGAAGCTTATCATATCAGCTATGAGATCGGATCATCTGCATAATGCCTTTTTTTGTAAAGATTAATCCCGGTGTTTTACATTGTCAATCTTCACCTTTTTTAATCGATTACGTCTAAAAATAAAATGGTAGTTATTGGCATGGTCAGGTGAACTGAAAGTAATGGTGTCCCCTTCCTCTGATATATTGTCGGTAAAGGAGTTAATGAAATCTTCTTTTTTCATTCCTGTTTGAATGCCACCATTGAATTCAAATCTGCGGGACTTAATAACACCTGACATAAAGATTTCATCAAACCGGCTTTTGTTGATGAAGAGCTGATTTGATCCACGGTAAAACCGGTATATTGTGTCGCTTTCATATTTTTTGAAGCGGTATCGCTGAAGTTTGAGTTTTGGTTTCTCATGTTGCCTGAAGTTCTCTATGGAGGGAGTATAACCAAAAGGCTTTTCAATAAATTCGACAATACTGATCTTATCATCCTGAGCTTTTGAAAAGGGACAGGAGAAAAATAAAAATAAAATGACAAGCATTAAAATTTGTGTTGGTCTTTGTTTCATTGGTCTTTGCTTGTTTGTTTTCAATATCAATTGTTAGATTGTTATGTAGCAATCAGTGTATCAATGCCCAATGCATTTACCCGGTCAGCAATTTCACGTAATCTGGTGGGTGAGATTTTTTCCAGTCCCGGGTGCGGGGTTACACGGTCAATGGTGTAGATCATTACGGATGCGGGTTTGATTTGTTCGATATAGTCAAGCCATTTATTGACCTCATCTTCTTCACTATTGTCAAAAAATACGCCATCGACAGTTCCTTTTAAGAACATGGACTGAATGATCAGGTTTTCTTCAAATTGTTGTAGTTTGGATACCTTGTCTTGTAAGTTAAAAGGTTTGGCAGGCTTATTGATCAGTTCGCACATCGCTTCGGAACCTGCATCCAGCTTCAGGATGTTTTTTTCAATTCTTTGCAGGGCATGAAATATTTCCGGTTTATCAATATTACTGCCGTTGCTTAGTACAGCAATGTCTGTGCCCGGGAAATATTGATTTCGTAAAAGTATAGTATCTTCAATGATAATAGGAAAATCAGGATGCAGGGTCGGTTCACCGTTGCCTGCAAAAGTGATCACGTCCGGCGTGTTTTTTTCTTCTTTCATCTCGATGAACTTCCTTTCTAAAAAGGCTTGTACTGTTTTGGCATCCGGTAGTTTTTTTGTGCCTTTTGAAGAGGAAGACCAGCCACATTCACAGTAAATACAATTGAAATTACATATTTTTTGTTCAGTGGGCAAAAGATTAACCCCCAATGAGCAGCCAAGCCGCCTGCTTTTTACAGGTCCAAAAACTATATCCTGAAAAAGAAAAGTCCCCATTATACCAGTTTTTTTACTTTGCTTAATTTTGTTAATTGTTGATTCTGATAGTCAAAGTTAGTAATTAAATTAATGCCGGGTTGTTTTCCTGCCTTGAAAGAACCAAAAATATGATCAACTCCCAGTGCTTTCGAACCGTTTAAGGTGCCCCACAGGAGAACCTGTTGAAAAGGAATGTCGGGGCAATGTTGCTGTATGACCTTCATTTCTTCCAGTATAGAAAGCGTGTCATTGGATGCCGGACTGTCTGTCCCCAAAGCAACAGGCTGCTGTAATTTGTGTAGCAAATTGATGTCCGGAAGCTTGTTTTCAATGTAGAGGTTTGCTTTGGGACAGAGAATGTAGAAATAATTGTCCGGTAGTTTTTCTGCCTTTTGCAATTCTTTTTCTGTCAGATAGGTATTGTGTACCAGCAAGAGCATGGCACAATCAGCAAAATCAGAGAGGATGCTTTCCGGATATTTCAATGGATTGGCAGGAATAAGCTTCTTCTTTTCAAGAAGATTGTAAAGGTCTCCATCTTGCTTTGTAAAAAAAAGTTCTTCTGATGCTGTCTCCCGGAAATGTATGCTGTAGCGTTTTTCGTTACGCTGCCGTACTTTCTTTGTTAGTGCTGATGAAGATGAATAGGGGGCGTGCAGGGTCATGGAAGAATTGCCGGCATCGCAAGATGAAAACTTTTTCAGAAGCTGCCATCCTTCTTTGTAACGCATGTCGGCATCTTCAGGGTGGACACCCATTATTTCGATAAAGTTATGATAGAATATCTTTTTTTTCTGTTTTAATGACAATGTGTGGTCTGTGTTACAGATATCGCCACAGGCAACAATGCCATTGTGGAGCATTTCTTGTTCTGCTTTTCCGGCTGCTGTAAGGGCGTTTTTCTTATCAACTTCCGGAATGGATGTAATGGTGTCAATAAAACCGGGGAGACCGGTATGTTTCGGAATGACTCCTTTAAGACAAGCCAGTTCCAGGTGGCAGTGGCAATTGATAAAGCCGGGAACCAATATCCCATTGTAAAACTCAACACCGGCAACTTCAGGTTGTTCTTGCCCGGCTTGTTCTACAGACAAAATCTTTCCTGTATCATCAAGTGTCATGATCCCTCGTTTTAAGGGAGGAGAATCCACAGGAAAAATATAATGGGCACTGACCTTTCTCATTTGATTGTATTGATTGTATGCCATTGATTGTATGCCTTGGCTTTTTTACCTGATTCTTTACATCTCAATGTATAGTAAATGTAAAAGTAGTAAAAATTGTGAAGAAGTATTTCGTCTTGGGTACAGCTTGCTAATCAGGCAGCCTATGAATGGTTTGTGTACCGGGGGTTCTAATTTTTTATTATT
>CAYSRH010000304.1:0-3126 GCA_964433245.1 uncultured Bacteroidales bacterium
AGAGTACACGTCTGGGGGGCGTGGGGTCGGAAGTTCGAATCTTCTCACCCCGACATCATAAAGGTCTGTTTTGAAGAATTCAAAACAGACCTTTTTTGTAGTCCCAAAAACCCAAGCTTGCTTGGAAGTTTTTGGGACTACAAAAAAGGTGTTTGACGAAAGAAAAGAGTCAAACCGACCTTTATGATGCAATTCGTTCCCTATACAAGATCACGCCAGTAATCTTCATCATATTTTGATGCTTGTCAAGCGAAGCTTGTATTGATCCCTGTCAAGCGAAGCTTGTTATCAGGGGTGAAAAAATAAAAAGGACGGTCAAATATTTACCTTACTCATCTGTAATCATTTCTTTAATCCTTTCAATCTGTTTCTGTTTATTTACCTCTCTGAGGTTTTTAGCTGTTTCTGTAAAAAACTGATGTCCGGAGAGAAACTTAATCTGAAGTTTATTCCAGTCATTAAAAGACCCGATTTTGTTTTGTTCTCTGAGTTCTTCGTATAGGGTGTTGGAAACAGGAATAAAGTCGCTTCGTCCAAGGTAATCCAAATCTGCATCACACATGATTTTTTCAAGCAATGTCTTTGGGGTCGGAGGAAGCTGTGTTGCCTTGATAATGTTACAGATGGTTTCAATTTGTTTGTCGGTGTATTTGAAGTCAGGCAATACTTTCTGTGCCATTATGGCGCCATTCTCTTCATGATTATCATAGCCAATGGTATGTCCTGCATCATGAAACAGGGCAGCTGTTTTTAATAACAGGATATCTTCATCTGAAACACCTTCTCCCAAACCAATCAGTTCAGCTTGTGTAACTACATCAACCGTATGTTTGACATTATGGTAGTAGAGATGCGAAGGCAATTCTTTTTCTAATTTGTTTAGAATGTATTCCTGGATATCAGTAAATTGCATTAACAGGAATTTGGTGTTAAATTTTTCGTTTGGTTCAATTTTGTTCTTTCTTTTTGTTAATTCGTCTTTCAGTCCTTTTACTTCATACATTTTTAAATCCCCCTTATATTTTACCGGTATTTCACCATAATATTCACATGAGAAAAATTCTTTGATCAATTCATATGTCATCACGGAAATAATTACTTTTCGTGATTCTGTGGAAGATTCCATTCGTGTAACAATATTGACTGTATCTCCCTTGATATCATAGTTTATTTTCTTTTTCCCTGAAGTGCTTGCTGTTACAGGACCTGTATGGATAGCAAATGTAAGATCCCAGATAGAATCTTCTTCACGATCCTCATGGTGCTTGTTTAACAATTCCTGTATTTTTAAAGCGGAAAGAACCACTTCAACAGGATTCGTCATATTTTTTTTTGGAATACCTCCTGCTACCATATAGGCATCTCCAATGGTTTTGATTTTTTCCGTATTGTATGATTTTATGATCGTATTAGATTGGAAAAGAAATTCATCCAATTCATCCATTAATTCACTGCTTTTCTTGTGTTTGGATACTTTAGAGAACCCATAGATATTGGTGTAGAGGATTGTCACCATATCAAATTTTAAGTTGCGTGATTTCTCTTGTCCGCTGATGGCTCCTTTTATTGCGTCTGGGGAGATATCCTGAACAATTTTTTCATACTTTTCATGTTTGTGTAGCAATTTTTCATACTTTTCCGTAAACTCTTTCAGATTACTTTCAAGTTCCTGATTTTGTTTTACCAGGTTTGCTACCCGTTTGATCAATATTTTACTTTGATTTTTTCCAGCCATCCCTTTATTTTCGTATTTGAAATAAAAAGTAGATGATAATAATTACTTTTGTTTTGTTTACTGCTTTTTTTATTGTTTTATACCCCAACTGTAATATTACGATAATTTTAGTAAAAAATTTACTTAAATCGTTCTTTTTTTTGCACAAACTTAAAAATGAGTTTTTTCGTTAATAAATTATGGGATTTACATTACATTCTGATTATAGACCTACGGGAGACCAGCCTGAAGCGATAGATAAACTGGTATCGGGTATTTTGAAGGAAGACAAATATCAGGTGCTTTTGGGAGTTACCGGATCAGGAAAAACATTTACGATTGCCAATGTAATTGAGCGGGTCAATCGTCCGGTCCTTGTGTTGAGTCATAATAAAACCCTGGCAGCTCAACTTTATGGTGAATTTCGTTCTTTTTTTCCGAACCATGCTGTGGAGTATTTTGTGTCGTATTATGATTATTATCAACCAGAGGCTTACTTGCCGGTAACCAACACGTATATAGAAAAAGATTTGTCTATTAATGATGAGATTGAAAAATTACGTTTAAGTACAACATCTTCACTTCTTTCAGGTCGGCGTGATGTAATTGTGGTTGCTTCAGTTTCCTGTTTATATGGCATAGGCAATCCGAAAGATTTTGAAGCCAACACGATCTTGTTGAAAAAGGGTGATGATCTTGGGCGTGATATATTTTTAAGGAAACTTGTGGATAGTCTTTATGTTCGTAATGAGATATCTTTTGAAAGAGGGAGTTTCCGGGTGAATGGAGATACTGTTGATGTTTTTCCTGCGTATAGTGATTTGGCTGTTCGTGTGATATTTTGGGGGGATGAAGTAGAGGAAATAATCGTAATTGATCCCTTGAGTGGAAGAGCAGTTGAACAGGAAGAAAATTACCTGATCTTCCCCGCAAACATTTTTGTCACAACGAAAGAAGGCATTCAGCGTGGTATTCGGGCTATTCAGGATGATCTGGTGGCACAGGTAGCATATTTTAATGACATAGGAAAACCTTTGGAAGCCAAGCGGATTGAAGAGCGAGTTACATATGATCTCGAGATGATTAAGGAATTGGGTTATTGCTCCGGAATTGAAAACTATTCCAGGTATTTTGACGGGCGTACTTCGGGTGAACGTCCCTTTTGCTTGCTGGACTACTTTCCTGATGATTATATTACCGTTATTGATGAAAGTCATGTTACATTACCACAGGTACGTGCCATGTATGGAGGAGATCGAAGCAGAAAAAACACCTTGGTTGAATATGGATTCAGACTTCCGGCTGCAGTGGATAACAGACCGTTAACGTTTGAAGAATTTGAGAAAGAAACAGGGCAGATGATCTATGTAAGTGCTACACCGGCAGAATATGAAATAAAGAAAGCCGAAGGC
>CAYSRH010000305.1:0-3125 GCA_964433245.1 uncultured Bacteroidales bacterium
GTTAATATAATATTCATCTTCATTTTCGAATACATCAATGGCTACTGATTTCAAATTGTGCGCATCGGAAATAGTTTTAATAAAGTTCAATAATTTTTCCGGAACTTTATCATAGCCTTTTTTTAGTGTGCCACTGGCTTTGTTGTCTTTCGCTATTTTTTTGTGTGCAAAAAAGGAGTCGCCAATGCGCACACAACGCCACTCAAAATCGTGTGGAATATAAGCCTGTAATATCACAAAGCCTTGCTGCCTTTGTGTTGCTGTTTGGCCATAATCCCGCAGGCGTTGTTTGATAAATCCTTTCCTGAAAAGCTTCAATACCTTCGTGAGCATGGAGCCCTTTTTAAGTTTGGGGCCGGAACTGGTTTTTATGCCTGTAGAGAATGCTTCTTCTACATACGTGTGTACCTGTTTTTTATCTTTCAGTATGACCACCCCATTGCCCGATGCCCCAATGTTTGTTTTACCTACCAAGGGAAAATCTTTTCTTTGTTTGAGAAAATTCACAGCCTCCTCTTTGCTGTAAAAAACATAAGTAGGTGGATGGGGTATCCGGTGCGCAGTTAACCAATCTCTGAGAAAACGCTTGTTCTCATAGATAAACACCTCATCAACGCCAGGGTACACATTTTTTTTCAAGACTTCAGACAGGAGATATACGCGCTCATCGTAGAGACGTTTCAGATTTTCGAGTCTTCCGGGCGGGCGCAAAAGATAAAGATCATAATTCTTTTGGTTGACCCGGGTCAGCCAGTCATCGGCTGTCAAGTCAATGACATCGTACGAAAGCGGTTCAGCAGTATGCTCACACGCTTTGCACCACAATTCATGATCAAAAGCTGTTTCGTTTTTTGCTATCGCTACCTGGTATGTCATATTTAGTCTTGTAATTGATGATACAACAATACGATATTTGAAAACCGATGCAAGGCACCTTCACTTGCGTTTCCAGTGATATGCTGTATGGCTTCGATGGCAGCATCCACATCGTAATGATGGTGCAAGATATGATTTTTCTCTGAATATAGTGCCTGTAACTGATTCAACAAGAAAGTGCGAAAACGCTCATCATACACATAAGTTGGCGGATACTTCCGGCGTTGCAGGAAGTAACGCGTCGCCTTTACTGCAGTCCAATAATATTTTCCACGCAAAAATTCCGCAGTAGAATATGAACCACGCTTACCAAAGGGGACGTGGTCCATATCAGGACACAAGCGATGCTGCATCTGCAGGTTAAATTCATACATACGATACCTGCTTAATAAGTTTAGCGTTTGATTATCTGAAAACAAAAAGTTATAAGGTGAGTTAAACAAAGCTTCCATAAAATCAATATCTATAAAGAAGGGATATACCTTATCAAAGTATCGACCAGACAAGTAAATATCCTGGCCATGGTGTGGTATGCCAATCTCAAACAACGCGTGAAAATGTTTTATATTCAGGGGTAAGTCAGTCTCCAGGCAATGCAGATCAGACAAACGATTACGGAGCATGTTGACATCAAGTGCCTCATCTTTATGAAAGTATTGGGATAACAGCGGTTGCATATTCGCTAATGAAGAAGTATCCCAACATGCTTCCAGGTATTGGGTAAAAATCAGGTTATCATAATAAATCCCCATTAAAAACTCTCCCGCCATATACCCGGCATAATAGGCTGACCTGCCCGACATGTGCGCAGCCATTTCCCTGAACGCATGCAAGCGGTGTGCACGGTGCAGGTTGATGTCAGGATTCCCCGTATTCACAATCTCTTTTAGCATCGTCAGGTAATAGGTTTCAGTGTCGGGTGGTGTAATTATATGGTGTGGCATCTCCATCTCTTCTGCCAATTTAGCAGCATACACCGCATCACGCGAAAGAGGGTTGCCATAAGTAAAGCCTATTGGTTCAACATGCTGAGTTTTTAGCGCCGCCAGACCTGTACGGCTGTCTTTACCCCCGGTAAGCGTGATGGCGTGCTGATTTATCTGTTGAAAATGGATAAACTGCCTGAAATTTTCATTGATCAGCGAAGCAAATCCATCCCAATCAAGAGAAGAATGATTCTTTTGTTTTTCCAATAAAGACGATGCCTGCCAATATTTTTTTTGTGTAAACTTTCCGGCTTCAAGAACAAGCCGGCAGGCCGGCTGAATTCGCCTGAGATGCTTATACAACGTATTGCCGGCAACTGTGCGATGCAACAACGAACGCATGGCCAGGGCTATTTCATCAGGCTCCAGGCTCACCCCTTGTTGTTTGAGCAAATGGGTGTTACTCGCGAGCATGAGTGTTCCATTATGTTGATAAAGCCAGGCCGGTTGCAGCCCAAAATGATCGGTAAAAAGATGCATTTTGTTGTTGTGTATGATCAGGAGTGTAAAAACGCCCTTGATATGTTTTACAAGATCAACACCATGCTTTTGAAACAGTTTTGCAACAAGCTCGTGGGGCGTACATTGCATAAAGCCTTCGGCAGAGCCAAGACGAGGCTGTACATAGCCATTGATGCAAACCTTAACTTCTCCTATGGTTACAACCTGCTCTTTGTCTGTGAACAACGAAAAACCCGAAAAACTTCCAATGAAATCGAATTTTTGAGCCTTGTCCGCCGAAGAGGACTGGTTTGTGGTAATGAGGAAATCTGTTTGCATATTGTATCTATAATTAATTAGAGAAAGGCTATTATTGAAATAGTTTCCTGATTTTTCTAAGGTTTGACAACTGAAAAAGACGCTGTATGGGATTTTGGTAATATGCAAAAAAATAATACAATATACGATCCCAAACACGCTCTTTCAAGATAAAAAGTTTTCTTGTTAGTGCTGTGGCGTGTTTTATTTCATACAAGAACCACTTGTGACGACTCCATCTCTTGTAGCTCCGGTTTGTCCTGTAAACATAATTCCCTTTCTTTTCAAGCGTTGAAACAGCAGTAAAAGCATCCGATGCCACATCATACTGAATAATTACTCCCTTTTCCGTTTTACGGGGCAAAGCCTGCAGTTCACTTTTGTTCTCCTTTCTAAAATCCCCAAATGTCAAACCGCCTAAGCTATAAAAAATGGTAGCTTGCTGGTGATGCTCGAAGGGTTGTAGCGTGTGCGTGTGATGCCCAATAATGATGTCTGCTCCAG
>CAYSRH010000306.1:0-3116 GCA_964433245.1 uncultured Bacteroidales bacterium
GTTGCAAAAAAATTATATGATCATATTCAGAAAATAACACAAAAACAATGACTTATGGATGTCTTAAAAGATTTATGGGGCTTTATTATAGAGCGTAAAAAGTTTTGGCTGGTACCTGTTATCCTTGTGTTGTTATTATTGGGGGTATTGATCGTGCTTGGAGGAGGAAGTGCTATGGCACCTTTTATTTATACGCTATTTTAAACAGTTTATAACACGTAATATGAAACGAACATGAAACAGACCAATACAGCAAAGACAATTTTGGTTATTTCCATGGGATTTCTGATTCTGTATCTTATATTTGGATGGCAATGGGCTGTAATTGTTTCTCTAATCGTCGGTTTGACCGGTGTTTTTTCCAATTATCTAAGTGCTTTGATAGAAAAGGGCTGGATGAAATTGGCCTTATTATTAAGTTCCATTGTGCAACCTGTTCTATTAACGATGGTTTTTTACCTGTTTTTATTTCCTGTTTCCCTTGTATCTAAAATTTTCACCAAAGATCCCTTACGACTCTCGGAAAAGTATGATTCTTATTTTATTAACACAGATAAGGAGTTTAATAAACAAAGTTTTGAAAAAATTTGGTGATTATTCAGTACAACTTATGCTTTCTATAAAATTTGATCTGTAAACCATATGGCATCTTTGATGTGAGCAGCCGGACAGGTATGGTCTTTTAATTTTATCACTTTTGTCATCATTTCCTTTTTATCCTTACCCGTAACAAGAAATATTTTATTTTTTGCATGATTTATCATTTTGCCGGTCATGGTGATACGTTTTTGTTTGCTTTCAGGATGCACTCCCACGGCACACAATGCTTTTTGTTGCATAAGATGTAACTGGTCAGGGAAAATGGAAGCAGTATGTCCGTCATTTCCCATGCCCAGGAGGATCAGATCAAATTGTGGCAAACCATCCACTAAGGGTAGTTCGTTTATAAGCAGTTTGTTGTAGCGCAATACTTCATTTTCGGGATCATCTTCGCCATGCATTCTGAATACCTTGTCTTTATGAATATCCAAAGGATTAAGAAGGGAAGTTTGTATCATTTTGTAATTACTTTCAGGATGGGATGGAGGAACACAGCGTTCATCAACCCAAAAAAATCTGATATGATCCCATAGGATATCATCTTTATAGCTTGTTGCCCATAATTCGAATAATAATTTGGGTGTTGATCCACCCGAGAGGGCTATGTTGACAGTCTTATCTTTTTTATTGAAGACATGTTTTATAAGATATTCTGTCAATCCTTTGCAGGTTTCTTCCGGGGATAAAAATGTATTTACATGACGATGCATAGAAATAAGGATATTATAATGAACAAAAATCATCTTCCAGTCCACTGCATGGATTGCGCCATGCCCTGTCATCTCTGTTCAATAGTTGATGTGCTTCCTCAGGTCCCCATGACGCGGGTTTGTAGGGATGCAGGTTGTGTGTCGGGTTTGCTTCCCAGAACCTGAGAATGGGGTCAATATACTGCCATGTTTCCTTTACAGCATCGGCACGGGAATATAAGGTTGCGTCATCATTCAGGGAGTCGAGCAATAAACGCTCGTAGGCATCAGGCAGCCTGACATGGGTGTCATCTGCATAGTGAAAGTGCAGATTTTTTTCCGTAACGGAAAAACCGGCACCCGGCACTTTGACTCCAAACTTGACCAACATGCCTTCATCCGGCTGTATGCGAATAATCAACTGATTTGCATTGGCGTTGGTGTGTTGTCCCTGAACAAAAATATGGTGGGGGGTCTTTTTAAAATGAATCACGATTTCTGTAACCCTCGCTTCCATACGTTTTCCTGTTCGAATATAGAAAGGTACATCTTTCCATCGCCAGTTATCAATAAAAAGCTTTAGGGCCACAAAACTTTCAGTGTTTGAGTCTGTCGGAATCCCTTCTTCTTCGAGGTAAGCGGGGATTTTTTCTCCATCCTTCATACCCTTAGTGTATTGACCCCGGATGATATCTGTACGCAAAGAAGCTTCGGTATGTGGTCTGAGCGCCTTAAAAACCTTCATGGTTTCGTTTCGTATGTTGGTTGCATCAATAGTAACAGGAGGCTCCATGGTAACAATGCTGAGGATTTGCAGGAGGTGGTTTTGTACCATATCGCGCAAAGCACCGCTTTTGTTGTAGTAGTCTCCCCGGGACTCTATCCCGATTGATTCAGCCGCAGTGATCTGCACATGGTCAATATAGGTTCTGTTCCAAACAGGTTCAAAGATGATGTTGCCAAAGCGGGTAACCAGTAGATTCTGTACGGTTTCTTTACCCAAAAAGTGATCAATCCTATAAATTGATTCTTCAGGAAACAGTGCAAGTAACGATTCATTAAGAGAGATTGCAGATGCCAGATCAGAGCCAAAAGGCTTCTCAATGATCAGTTTGTTTTGTCTCGCTTTATTAAACCCGACAGAAGCCAGATTGGAAGCAATGGTTAGGTAGGCTTCCGGAGGGGTGGAGAAATAAAACAGGTGATTTTCTTCAATACCAATCTCTTTTCTTAGTGCCTCAATCCGTTGCTTTAATTTTTTGTAATCCGCTGCTTCATTTGTCTTGATTGATTCAAAATATAGTTTTTTAATAAAAGAAAGACTGTGTGCATCTGTCTTTTTTGTAAAGAAATCGGACTTGCTGATCTTATCACGAAAGTCATTGTCATTGAACTGCCTTCTTCCGGTGCCAAGAATTACATATTTTTCGGGCATAAGCTTGTATTGGGAAAGATGGTATAAGGCAGGAATAAGTTTTCGTTCAACCAAATCCCCGGATGCACCAAAAATAACAATAACAGTGTTTTGTGGTTTTTCCATATGATGATTACTTTTTTTAATTAATTAATAATAATGTAACTCGTATTTTTTTATTCAAATCAGTAATGTCCGAATAAATTCCAACAGGTCACCGCTACGCGGTTATGTTACTTCATCTATTTCATATGTTTATAATTTATTTTCAATGGTCATATGGAGCTCGCCATGATGAGTCATGGCTCGGTTCAACTTTCTACAAACAGGACGCTGCTAAGCAGCTTATTATAGTCACGTAGTGACGATCTGTTTGTAGAATAAAACCACGGCGGTAAAACAAGCCCCATTCG
>CAYSRH010000307.1:0-3110 GCA_964433245.1 uncultured Bacteroidales bacterium
ACAAGAGCTTTCATAACCCCATTTTTTATTGTTTTCTTCTGTTCTGATTGTTTTAATGTAGAGAAAGATGGTGTATTATTTAGAAAGTTTTGGGCAAATCTTTCTGAAGCAATGCGCCATAATCTTTCTTTCAAATCAGGGATATCTCGCAGGAGTTTTACAATATTGTTTGCAGTGAGCTTTAGTGCAGTTACCGGAGATTCAGCTGTTACGGTAGCGTTTCTCGGAGATTCTGTCAAAAAACTCATTTCTCCGACAACATCACCTTCTGATAACAGGGCTTTCACTTCATTGTCAATTGTGACTTTTGCAGCACCACGAACCAAAATAAAGATTCCTTCTCCAAATTTCTTTCTTTTGACGATATCATCTCCGACAGAGAAGAAACGGCTGTCAAACAACGAGATGATTCTTTCTTTGACATCATCAGGAAGGTCTTTTAACCATGAAATTTTAGAAAACATTTTTTCGGATATTGGAATACGCATTTCAGGAGGAGAGTCCAAAAGGTCTTTCATGCGTTCTTCCACTTTGAGTAGTAGTTTTTCTGCTTCATCATTGTCAACTCTTCGTTGTGCCAGCAATTTTTTGATGGTTTGTCTTTCATGATTTAATAGCGAGCGAACAGCCTGGCGTGTTTCAATGGCACTGTATATTTCAGGAAAAGATTCTTTCAGATTGCGTATAAAAGTCAATCCTTGTATTCGGTTTTCATAGATTTCTCCTTCTAATTGTTCTCCTTCTTCTTCGGTAAGCGTGATATCACTTGAATCCATGCTCCCGCTTAACATAATACTGCGAAGCAGTTTGAGCAATTCATTTTGCGATGTAACCAAACCCCGGGCACATTCGTAACTCATTGAAAGTTGGTTGAAGAATTGTTTTTCAGCATATTTACTAAGAAAGGGAATCTTTAATTTTTGAAGAAGGTTTAAAATCCCGGAGGTTTTCCATAAATGTTCCAGGTCAGTTCTTTCGGACAATGCAATTTCTCCATCTTCATCCATCATTACATCAATACTGGATGATAATGTTTGTACTGCATCACGACCAAGCAATCCATCATCAAATTGTTTCCAATAGGTTCCTTTTTCTTTATTCAACAATCTTTTTCGTGTTTCCCACAGGGGTTTTGTTTCAATTTTTTCATCACCCTCAATTTTTTCAACTTTCGGCAAATAATTTTTGACGCGCTCCCAGTTCGCACCACTCATAAAACGATCAGATTTAAGCTTTTCAATCATTCCTTCGCTACTTTCATGAATAAAACGCTGGTTGTTTGTAACGAGTTTTGCTTGTGCAGTAGAGATATTTGTCAGACCAAGTTTTTTAATAAAATAAGCAATCGTTGTGGCATTAATTAACGAAGATAATGCTACAATACCAGCGGTGTAAAACAATATCTGATTTCTAATGTCTGCCGGAATTTGTTCAGCACCGGCTACAATGAGTGCCAATGCAAGTCCTATAGCACCTTTAAGTCCACCATACCAAAGCACAAAGCCATTTTTCAGGTCAATACCATAACCAAAGCGTTTTAATAGAGGGAAGAAGATTAAAATGGTGACACCTCTGATTATGACTGTAGCAAGGTAGATAACAAATAATAAGATCAGATCTTCGGTGTGGAAGATTGTTCGTTGTGCAATGATAACACCAACGATAATAAAGATAAGTGTGTTGGCAATAAAGGCTGCCAGTTCCCAGAACTCGTGAAGAAAGTGATTTACTTCAGGGCTTATTCTTGTTCTTCCTACACTTGCCATCATGAGACCATAGGCGACAAGCCCCAGTACACCGGAAACATGGAACATGTTTTCAGCGATAAAAAATATCAGATAAGCAGCACTGACAATAATTGTAATTTCAAATAAGGGATCATTGAATACTTTTTTTAATGCATAGTTAACGACCCATCCGAAAGCCGCACCAATAAAAATACCTCCTAATGCAACAATTAAAAATTGAGCAATAACCCCTTCGACGGTCATTCCGGAAGATACACCAATGAGCACGTTGAACAAAACCATAAAAATAACGATTGCTGTTCCGTCATTTAGAAGGGATTCACCATCAACAAGTGTCCCCAGTTTTTTACTGGTTCCCAGTTCTTTTAAGAGGCTGACAACAGCTACAGGATCAGTTGCACTAATAAGGATACCAAATAATAGGGCAATAACCCATGTCCATTGAGAAAAACCTATGCCCATTCCTCCTAAACCCATCATAACCGCTGCAGTCAGCAACATAGAAATAATAATCCCCGGAACTGCCAACAGGAAAGCATTCATGAATATCTTTTTGAATGTATATACATCCATGGCAAATGCAGCTTCAAAAATCAAAGTAGGAAGAAAAATGTAAAGGATCAGGTGGGGATCAATATTGCCTGCCCAACTCACAGAATTATTCAGCAGGTCAACCGTCCCAAAGAGTCCAATTCGTTGCAGTAAACCAATTAATATACCGATGATCAGCAGGGTAACGGTATAGGGAATAGGGCTTTTGCGAAAAATATTCCGCGTAAATACACCAATAAATAAAGCAACAAAAATAAAGAACATTGGAGACATATCGCTATGGCTTTCTTCTTCATGCTCTTGATCAACAGAAATAGCCTTGTCATGGGAGACAACAGTATCTGATGCGTCCAATTGATTTTCTGTTAACTCAAGTGTATCGGTATGCACGCTTTCTGTTGAGAATGCATGGTTAAATGAAAAAAAAGACAAAACAAGAGTTAATAGAAAAAAGCAAGTCAAAAAACGTGTACTGAAATTTATTAATGATCGTGTCATCCGGATAAAATTTGGTTATAAAAAATAAAAACTTCCTGATTCGATTTATATAATACAGGTAAAATTATTAATATATTCGCTAAAAATAAGAAAAATATTAACAACATTAATACACGTTTTCACAAAAAAAAAATGTTTGGAGAATATGGAGATTTTTGTTTCAGAATTAAAAGAACTTCCGAAAGCTATAGCTGATTTGCTTTTTTATACAGGGGAAAATAGAAAAATGGTTTTTTTTGGTGGTATGGGATCAGGGAAAACAACAATAATAAAAGAGTTGTGTAAACAACTTGGAGTAACAGATAATGTTGC
>CAYSRH010000308.1:0-3109 GCA_964433245.1 uncultured Bacteroidales bacterium
TAGTACGGTACTGGGGTGCTATAGGGTGTTGTATATTAAAAGAAAAATCCATTGAACTTAAAAAGGAATTGCTTATAACTTTAAATGACCCTTCACTTGATGTACGGATTTCCAGTGCCGAAGCGCTCTATTTCATGCATCATAAAGAAGATGCCAAAAAAGCCCTGAAAGAAATTTTGGACATGCAGGATGAAGCTGATTTTTCAATTATGGAAATGGTACGAACACATGCGCTTAACGTGATAGACATCATGCAGCATGAGGACAAGGAATATTTTAAAGAGCAAATCAATGCGATTGCTAAACGGGAAGAAAAAGGTTATGATCAAAGGATGGCAGAATATCTGCTTACACGATTTTAGTGTCAAATTATGCGGTGAATTTATTTAATCCATACTTTAAATTTTTGTGTGTTATCATTGTGTTTTGTTTAATTTGATATTTTGGCTGGTATTTATATACATATTCCTTTTTGTCAATCCAAATGTCATTATTGTGACTTTTATTCTCTGGTCGAAACGACCCATAAAGAAGCTTTCCTCTCAGCTTTAAAGAAAGAACTTGTCTTAAGGTCAGACTTTATGCAGGAGAAACAGGGTGATACAGACCCAATAGACCCAACAGTTCACACAATCTATATAGGGGGGGGGACACCCTCACTTTTATTGCCGGAAGAAATTAACGATTTATTTGATTCGATCAAGACCCGTTTTAGGGTTGATGAACGAGCAGAAATCACTGTGGAGGTCAATCCCGATGACATCAGTACTGCCTACTTACAAGGACTGCGAAGTGCCGGGGTTAACAGGCTAAGTATTGGCGTACAATCACTGAATGATGAACAGTTGCGCTGGATGAACAGACGACATAATGCCCGTGAGGCGCTGAGTGCCATTGAAAAGGCTCTGTCCGAAGGGTTTCAGGATGTGTCTGTAGACTTAATTTATGGGCTACCCGGGCTTTGGGAAACATCTTTTCAGGAGGAGGTGCGCAGACTCTTGCAACTTCCTTTTCATCACCTTTCTGCCTACCTGCTCAGTATCGAAGAACAAACGGTGTTGTTTCAACAGTTACAAAGTCGTCAATTTACCGAAATTTCAGAAGAGGAGACCTTCACGCAATTCAAAGTATTGATAGATGAAGCCTTAGATGTAGGATTTGAACAATACGAGATATCTAATTTTGCCAGGGCGCAACGCTACAGTCGTCACAATACAGCCTATTGGCAAGGAAAAAAATATTTGGGACTGGGTCCTTCTGCACATTCTTACAACGGCAAGGTGCGAACCTGGAATGTGCGTGATCTTCAGCAATACCTCCATGCATGTCAAAGGAACGAAACCTGTTTCGAAGTTGAGGAACCCGGTATTCTCACCCGCTACAATGAATACATGCTTACTTCTTTACGTACGAAGTGGGGTGTGGATACTAAAACGGTCCGGCAAAACTTTGGGGAAGAATCCCATGCTTTTTTTATAAGCAGGGTATCGAAGTACTGCAAATCCGAGCACATGGTTCATTCCGGCGATACTTACCGCCTTACATTGAAAGGTATGTTTATTTCTGATTATATTATTGAGGACTTCTTTTTGGTGTGAAAAATAAATATTCTTGTTGTGAATTTTTTAAACATTTGATTTTTAGCTGTTTAATTTATTTTTGTCCTTATTCTTGTTACATCCTTATTACAGGTGTGTTACCCTATGATTAACAAGTGTTTAGTAACTCTTTATTAATAATAAGCTAACCTGAATCTAACATTGTGCGTCTATTTTTGGATTGAATTTAATTTAATTTAATTAATTATTTAACTATTTATTATTAATTCAAAAAAAAAGGCAATGATGAAAAACTTTAATTATGCAGAGGGTATTCATGGAAAAAGGAGTTTCCCTCGTTTGTTATTAATCGCATTTGGCTTGTTTTTGTGTTTCCTGTTGAGTGCACAACAACAAACCGTAAGCGGAAAGGTGACTGATGATGAGGGGGCTCCAATCATGGGAGTTACAGTGGCTGTACTGGGAACATCCCTGGGGGTCATGACTGATCAGGATGGGCGTTATTCATTAACTGTCCCGTCTGAGAATGCTGATCTTTCGTTTTCTTTTGTTGGCTATGAAACACAAGAACTGGAAGTTGGTGGGCAGTCAGAGATCAATGTATCGCTTGCCAGTGATACCCGATTGCTGGAAGGTGTTACCGTAACCGCTCTGGGCGTAAAAAGAGCCAGTAGGGACATAGGCTATTCTGTACAGCAGGTCGATGGGGAGAGTTTAAAGAAAGTGCAATCGGCCAATGCCCTGAATTCTTTGGTAGGTAAGGTAGCCGGTCTTACTGTAGCTACATCGGCTGAAATGTTGGGGACACCTGATTTGATCCTCCGTGGTTCCGGCGATGTGTTGTTGGTTGTTGACGGAGTCCCGGTAAATTCAGATGGATTTAATTTGAATCCGAATGACATCGAATCTTATACTGTTTTAAAAGGACCTAATGCAGCTGCATTATATGGTTTTCGGGGGCAAAACGGAGCCATTCTTGTTACCACCAAAAAAGCATCTGATGAGCGTGTGCGGGTCGAATTTAATTCCAGTTCCCACATGGATGCAGGGTTTATTTCAATCTCTGAAGTGCAGTCTGAGTATGGTATCGGATCCAATTACCAGTATGCATTTGGCGATGGTCCTCTGGACCAGGGAGGAAGTTATACGAGATCAAATGTTTGGGGACCCAGATTCGAAGGGCAAGATGTACCCCAGTGGAACAGTCCGCTTGACCCGGTGACAGGAGAACGAATGGGTACTCCTTTTAATGCCTATCCAGACAATTACGAAGATTTTTTGGAAACCGGATACCAAACAAATAATAATTTATCTATTGCTACGAATTATGACAGGTTCCACTCCCGTATTTCTATGGGACAATCACATACTGATTACATGATACCCAATACAGAATTAGATAAGTATAATGCCAATATTTACACCGGCTATCGTGTATCCAGAAAATTAAATATTGAGGGTAACTTAAACTATAGCAAGCAGTATTCGAACAATGTCCCGGAAGTGTGGTATGGTCCGAATAGCTACACTTATATGTTTGGTGTTTACGG
>CAYSRH010000309.1:0-3104 GCA_964433245.1 uncultured Bacteroidales bacterium
TGATAAGACCTCCCCAGTATTCTTTACAAACCATAATAAGAGGAAACTTTCCAATTTTCTCTGTCTGGATCAGCGTCAATGCTTCAAATAATTCATCCAGGGTACCAAAACCTCCGGGCATAATGATAAATCCCTGGGAATATTTAACAAACATTACTTTTCTTACATAGAAATGATCAAAATTGATCAATTTATCTTTATCGATATATTCATTCGCATCCTGTTCAAAAGGCAAGACAATATTAAGTCCTACAGAAGGACCGCCACCGGCTTTAGCCCCCATATTCGCTGCCTCCATAATTCCCGGACCGCCACCGGTTATCACTCCATATCCGTTTTTTGTCAACTTAAAAGCTATCTCTGTTGCCAATTTGTAGTACTTCGTTTTCGGCTGTGTTCTGGCAGAACCGAATATCGAAACACACGGACCTACCCTGGACATCTTTTTATATCCTTCAACAAACTCTGACATAACCTTTAATAAAGACCATGTATCGTTAGTTTGTATCTCATTCCAATCTTTTTTCTTTAACGCATCAATAATTTGTTGCTCTTTTTTTTCCTGTTTTTCCATAATATTTTTTTACATTTAATCTTTCTGTATTTAATCTATTGTCATTTTCCCTTCTGCATATCAAGACAATATTAGCTTTTTCAAATATATAAAAAGTATTTACTTTTTCCTTATAAATTCTTCACGCAAGGCTTTTGCCGTTTCATTATCATTGACATTTACCAATACTTCGGGTGTTCCTTCAAACATCAACTCTCCACCTGCACGTCCTCCTTCAGGACCCATATCAATAATATAATCAGCCATCTTTATCACATCAATATTGTGTTCTATAACAACAATGGTATTTCCTTTCTCCACCAAAGCATTCAATACACGAAGAAGAACCCTGATATCTTCAAAATGCAATCCTGTCGTTGGCTCATCCAGAATATACATTGTATTTCCTGTGTCTTTTTTTGATAATTCAGATGCCAGCCTTACCCGTTGCGATTCCCCTCCGGACAATGTTGTTGAGGGTTGTCCCAACCTGACATATCCCAAACCTATACTTTGCAATGTTTTTAGTTTATTGTAAATAGAAGGAATATTCTCAAATAATCCGGCAGCCTGATTAATCGTCATATTCAATATATCTGCAATATGATGTCCCTTATATTTTACCTGTAAAGTTTCTGTATTATAGCGTTTTCCCCGGCACTCTTTACATGTTACATGTACATCCGGAAGAAAATTCATTTCAACAACCTGTACCCCTGCCCCTTTACATGCCTCACAACGCCCTCCCCGCACATTAAAAGAAAAACGACCGGCAGAAAAACCTCTGATTTTTGCTTCGGGAATCATTTCAAATAATTTTCTGATATCAGAAAACACGCCTGTATAAGTTGCCGGATTGGAACGTGGCGTGCGTCCCAAAGGTGATTGATCAACATTCACTACCTTATCGAGATACGCTGCCCCTTCGATTTTTCCATATGGTAATGGATTCTTTTCAGAATGATAAAAATACCGGCTTAAAAAAGGATATAATGTTTCATTAATCAGTGTTGATTTTCCACTTCCTGAGACACCGGTAACACATATAAATGTTCCCAATGGCAAATTCACATTAATCTGTTTGAGATTATGACCGGATGCTCCCGTTATTGAAATATGTTTTTTTGTTCCTTTCCGCCTGACCAAAGGAATTTCTATCTGTTTTTCTCCCCGCAAATAATCCGCCGTAATTCCATTGCTTTGTAAGATTTCCTGTGGCGATCCTTTGGCACATATTTCTCCTCCCAATCTTCCGGCGCCCGGACCCAAATCCACAATGTAATCCGCTGCCAGCATCATTTCCTTGTCATGTTCCACAACAATTACCGAATTCCCCATATCCCGAAGGGATTGTAACGACTCTATCAGCTGCTTATTGTCCCTGGGATGTAATCCTATGCTTGGTTCGTCCAATATATATAAGACATTGACCAACCTGGAGCCTATTTGTGTTGCAAGCCGTATCCTTTGTCCTTCACCTCCTGATAAACTATAAGCAGGACGATCCAGTGAAAGATATCCCAAACCCACATTCAGAAGAAAACTTATCCGTTCCTGTATTTCTCTTATGATCTCTCCGGCAATAAGCTTACTCTTATGGTCTAACTGATCATCAACCTTATTAAACCAATGATGCAAATCAATAATATCCATTCCGGACAATTCCCCGATATGCATTCCCTCAATCAAAAATGAGAGAGATTCTTTATTGAGTCGAAACCCATGGCAATCCGGACAAGTTACTTTTTTCATGTATTGCTGCAGCATTTTTTCTGCTTTCCGGGAAAAACTTTCTATATGATTGGAAACATAATTTATTACCCCTTCAAAACTCAATGTATAATTTGATGTGACACCCACCGGCACCTGTTCTAAGCGCAGAGGTTCTTCTACACCATACAGAACACCGTTCAACACATCCCCATCAATATCCTGTATGGGTGTATCCAGAGAAAATCCGTTCTTTTTAAGATACGCTTCAACCTGAAAAAACACAAGTAAATTTTTATATGAACCCAATAGTTGAATTCCTCCTTTTCTGATACTTTTTTTTTGATCAGGGATCAGCTTATCTATATCAAACTCGGGAACAACTCCCATTCCATTACATGTAGGACAAGCTCCCTTAGGACTGTTAAAAGAGAAGTTATGGGGCGCCGGGTCATGATAAGAAATCCCTGTTGTAGGGCACATCAGTTTCTTACTGAAATACCTGGCGTCAGGAATATCTTTTTCAAGGATCATCAATATATCTTTTCCATGCCTGAAAGCAATTTCCAGAGATTTTTTAAGTCTGGATTCGGTATCATCCGAAACAATCAATTTATCAATAACAATTTCTATTGAATGATTTTTATACCTGTCCAATCGTAAGCCATGCTTTATCTCTGTTATTTTCCCATCAATACGGACATGTAAAAACCCTTTCCGTATAACCTGCTCAAACAACTCCCGATAGTGCCCCTTTCGGTTTCTTACAACGGGAGCCAAAACATAAATAGCTTTTCCGTGATACTGTTTCTGTATCATTTCTATGATCTTACTATCGGTG
>CAYSRH010000310.1:0-3093 GCA_964433245.1 uncultured Bacteroidales bacterium
TAGGGAATAAAGATTCCTTCTTTTCATCCAGTCGATGGAGGATCAGTTATTATTTTTCAGGTTCTTCGGAAAAGATTAATAATATAAACCACTCAAATGCTTTTCATGCAATAATGGTTGGAAGGATCATCAAACTTTATCGTTATAAGGAATAATGAAAAAAACAAATATATAGTGTATGTAAGACACCTGAGTTTTCTTGCTGAGACTATCTAATACATTCAAAATATATTTTACATTTGTAAATATTATTTATGAACCGAGCCATGACTAAAATTTAGTCACACACATAGAATGATTATTGAATGTCTGATTAGGTATCAGTTAGTCAGTAAATTAGACTTATGGCGAGCTCCATATGACCATTGAAAATAAATTATAAACATATGAAAACAATTAAGGCACTACTCATATCATTGATCTTATTTAATTTATCAGCATGTGACAAGCTGTTTGTTCCGGATAATCCTGACAATAATCACTTGAATAATTTTAATTTATTATGGAAAACAGTAAATGAAAAATATTGCTTCTTTTCATATAAATCAATCTGCTGGGATAGTATCTATGATGTTTATTCTCCAAAGATCAATAACGAAATGTCTGATGTGGAGTTCTTTTACATATGTGCAGACATGCTAAATGAATTAAAGGATGGGCATGTTAATTTATGGGCACCATTTAACACTTCGCGTTACTGGGACTGGTATCTGGATTACCCGCAAAATTTTAATGCAACGATTGTTGAAAGATATTATCTGGGAAAAAATCACCTGATGACCGGCGGGCTAAAGGTGCAAATGGTAAGACAGGATATAGGATATATAAGATATGAAAGCTTTATGAATACGATAGGTTCAAGTTTTCTTGATTTTATACTTGCACTTTTTAATGAAGAAACAAAAGGATTGATCATTGATGTCAGGAATAACGGAGGGGGTTATGTTCATCTGACAGATACATTTGCATCCAGATTTGTGGAAGATGGACAGGTACTTGTCGGGTACAATCAGTATAAAAAAGGACCAGGACATGATTATTTCACTAAACTTTACCCATATTATTTAAAAGCCAAAGGCACTTACTACAGGCATCCTGTTGTTGTTTTAACCAACCGTTTGTGTTATAGTTCTGCCAATCAATTTGTCAGTTATATGAGCGCCTTACCAAATGTGATATTAATGGGTGACAGAACAGGAGGGGGAAGTGGTGAACCCATTGGTTACGAACTATACAATGGATGGATGCTTCGCCTTTCGATAAATCCTTCTTTTAATGTAAACAAAGAACAGATAGAATTTGGAATTTCTCCTGATATTCCCTCCTCCATAGAAGCTTCTGATGAAGCTAATAATATTGATACAATGATAGAAGGTGCCATACAATACCTGCAAAACCTTTAGTTTACATTTGTAATCAACATACAGGGTTTATTTTGTTAAATAAAATGATTACATTTGTATTTTTAATGCATTCAGAAACATCTTTTTTATGGAAGAAAGATTACAATCGTTGATGGGGTATTTAGGTCTTACCGGAGGTAAATTTGCAGAAACAATCGGGGTACAAAAATCATCTATATCTCATATATTATCAGGGAGAAATAAGCCTTCCTTTGAGTTTATTAGCAGGATACTATCTACATATAGAGAAATATCCCCCGAGTGGCTTATTCTTGGCGAAGGAGAAATGCTAAAAAGAAGTGAATCTGTAAGTCATAAAGATGAAAGTATAGCATCTGATGATCTTTTCAGGCAAACACATGAGGATAGTAAGGATCATAAAGATCATAAAGAAACAAACAATCCCCAAAATAACAATAAGTTTACAAATGTAAACACTACAAAACGAGTAGAAAAAATAATTTTTGTTTATGATGACAGGTCTTTTGATATTCTACATGAAAACAATTCTGCAGAATAAGAAAATGATTGAAAAATGAAGCAAAAACTGTTAAATATAAGCGAATAGAAATAAAAAAGTGATCAGAATGATTAGCTTTGTATAAAAAAAATGTACAAAACAGTTATTCGTCCCATATTTTTTCTTTTTTCACCGGAACATATTCACAAACTGCTGGTTTCCGGTCTTAAATTATGCAGTAAAATTTCTTTTATCTGTAAAATACTCAATAAGTTTTTCTGTATTAAGGATACTGACCTGGAGACACGTTTGTGTGGTATCTCTTTTCCAAACCGTATTGGTTTGGCTGCCGGATTTGACAAAGATGCAGAATTGGTGAATATCATGGAAAACTTCGGTTTTGGCTTTATTGAAATAGGAACATTGACACCAAAACCGCAACCGGGAAATGCGAAACCACGTTTGTTCAGGCTTGTACAGGATGAAGCTTTAATTAATCGTATGGGATTTAATAATAAAGGGGTTCATCTCGCTGTAAACAAGTTGAGGGAGGCAAGAAAAAAAACAAAAATTATCGTGGGAGGAAATATTGGTAAAAACACCGAAACAGTAAACGAAGAGGCTATTCACGATTACATTTATTGTTTTGAAGAATTATATGATTATGTAGATTATTTTGTTGTTAATATTAGTTGTCCTAATATAAAAAACTTAGATCAGCTTGCAGACCAGGACAATCTGGAGAATATACTTCATTCAATTCATGAAAAACGTTCTGAAAAAGATAAATACAAACCTGTTTTTGTTAAAATTTCTCCTGATTTGAATCATAATGAAATAGATAATACGTTAAAAGTAATAGCGCATTGTAAAATGGATGGAATTATAGCAGGCAACACAACAAAAAACAGAAAATTTTTAACAAGTCCTCAGAAAACAATAGAAAAAATAGGAGAGGGGGGGCTGAGTGGAAAACCATTAAGAGAAAAATCTACTGAAATGATTCGGTATATCCATAAAAAAACAGAAGGAAAAATTCCTATTATTGGAGTCGGAGGAATTATGACCCCCCGGGATGCTTTGGATAAATTAGCTGCAGGGGCTTCTCTGGTACAGGTTTATTCCGGATGGATTTATGAAGGTCCTTATTTTGTGAAAAAAATTAATCAATTAATTTTGAATAATTTAAAAAAATAATTATATTAGTTGATAATATATTCTCAACGGAGA
>CAYSRH010000311.1:0-3077 GCA_964433245.1 uncultured Bacteroidales bacterium
CTATGCTACAGATGTGGTTTTACTGATGAAATTATTAAAAGATACTGCCATGAGTCATGACCAAGTGCTGAAACATCTTGAACCTTATGTTCGTTTTGAAGAGTATGGCGACTCCGCCCTTATCTTCGGAGTCTATTTTTTCTCTGATGAGATTTTTCGTTCCGAACAGATAAAAAGCGAAATCCGCATAGAGATTTTTAAAATCTTGCAAAAGCACAACATTACCATTCCATTTCCTCAGCGTGTTATAAGTCAACGCGATTAATCAAGCGCATCGTAGGGGTTTCCGCATGTTAGATGTGAAGAGAGAGGCTGCATGCCGGCTTTTTATTCCTTGTACACAAAATCCTGCTCCAAGCCTCCAATGCGTATTGTAAATTCGCCGGATTCAGTAACACGTTTATGTTGTGCATTAATAAAAGAAAGATCCGCTGCAAGTAGCGAGAAGTGTAGTGTTTTTGATTCTCCCGGTGCCAGTTCAATCTTTTCAAATCTTCTTAGTCGTTGCACATCCGGAGTAATGGTAGCGTAGTGATCCGAGGTAAACAACTGCACCACTTCCTTCCCTGATATGTTACCGGTATTTTTCACTGTAACGGATATTTTCAGACTGTCATCCCCGTTGAGTTCACCACTATTTAATAGTAAGTCTTCATAAGCAAAGTCTGTATAGCTCAAGCCAAAGCCAAAGGGGTACTGAATGGCAAAATCCGATTCATAATCATACATGCCTGCCATCTTATCCTGATGCTCTGAAGGCTTGTGATCATATGTCAGCAATGAGTTGGCATACAAAGGGTAAGTAAAAGGTAGTTTTCCGCTGGGATTTACATCACCGAATAAAACATCAGCCACAGCCAAACCGCCAAAATTACCTGGTAAATAGGCATTCACAACAGCCTGCATATCGCGTTCAATTGTTCGGATCAAACGGGGGCGTCCCTGGTTCAGCACAAGAATGACAGGTTTATTAGTTGCTACTAAGGCCATAGCTAAATCAAGTTGATTTTCAGACAAAGTCAAATCATGCAGATCGCCCGGTTTCTCTGTATACGAGTTTTCACCTAAAGCCAGAATGATATAATCTACCTGCGCAGCTGCCTGAACAGCCCTCGGAATATCAAAGGCTTCATCTTCCCAGTATTTTCCTTCTTTGATATAGCGAACGCCTTCTTTGAAAATCACGTTATTTTTTCCAATCTTGTCTTGTATGGCATCCAAAATGGTGGAATACTTTTCTGTAAATTCCGGCACTTTTTCACCTTGCCACGAATAAGTCCATCCGCCATTTAATGCACGCATGCTGTTGGCATTGGGACCCGATACAAGCACTTTGGCGTTCTTAGGCAGCGGCAGTATATTGCCTTCATTTTTCAGCAAGGTCATGGATTCCTGCGCTGTTTGATACGCTGCGTTGATGAATGTATCACTACCAAAATCAGGATAATCAGCGTAATTTGTAAGGGGTGTTTCAAAAAGACCCAGCTTATATTTCAGATTGAGGACACGACGAACCGCATCATCAATACGTGACATGGGCACTTCTTGCTCATTGACCAATTCAATCAGGTAATCACAGAATTCAAAATTATAAGGAATCATCGCCATATCAACACCGGCATTAATAGCGATTTTTACCGCTTCTTTTTGTGATTTTGCTACTTTATCGCGTTTGTGCAGGTTGCTGATATCGGCCCAATCCGTCAACACAACACCGGTAAAGGCAAGTTCTCTTTTTAGCATGTCAGTGATAAGTTCATAGCTGGCATGTACAGGAACTCCGTTCACCAAACCGGAATTGATCATCACAGAATGAGCACCTGCCCCAAGGGCTGCCTCAAAAGGAGGCAAATGTCTTTCTCTGAGCTCAATTTCAGGAATCAGCGCCGGGGTTCGGTCTTTTCCGGAAAGGGGTGTGCCATAGCCAACATAATGCTTCAGGCAGGAGGCTACACGGGTGGGGTCACTTACCTCGTTGTCTTTTCCCTCGTAACCTTTAATTACCTGAACACCCATTTCGGATGTCAGGTATGCATCTTCGCCAAAAGTTTCCCACATCCTGGGAAAGCGAGGATCTCGTCCCATGTCCAGCACAGGCGAAAAATTCCAGGGAATGCAAGAAGCCCGGGTTTCGTAAGCGGTAATTTCTGCGGCACGGCATACCAGATCTCGGTTCCAGGTCGCTGCCTGACCAATTTGCTGGGGAAAGAAAGTAGCTCCATCGGTATAAGTAGCCCCATGTATGGCATCGATACCATAGAGAATAGGAATTCCCAGGCGGGTTTCTTCCATAGCAACCTGTTGCAGCTGACTGATTATTTCATACCATACCTCGGGGGTGCGGGCGCGACTGTTTGCTGTATTCAGAATAGAACCCAAATGGTACTCAAGCAGGGCTTTTCGAACTAATTCCTTGTCAAGTTGCAAAGGCTCGTTAGAAACATATTGATTTTCGCCTACGGTAATCACATCAAGTGTTACCTGTGCCATCTGTCCCACCTTTTCTTCCAATGTCATTTGCGAGAGAATTTTTTCTACTTCAGGAATTCTTTCAACCATAGCGCCTACGTCTTTTTGCTTTGTTGTTGTGCAACTATTACATAATAGAATTGATAGTAATCCGATGAATACCAGTTTGTTTTTCATAGGTATGTTTTAATGTTAATTGTTATGCTTAAATACTTTATAGCAAGCCAAAGATAACAAAAAAATAAAACCGCAATTGCTTTCTGTTTGCCATCCTGATCTGCATTTTAAATTAAATTTTACAGATATTTCGTTACAGGATAATGATTGAATGTGGATCAATGTTTGGAACATTAACGGTTGTTTTTGTCAACATGCCAATTTTTGGGATTGTTATGAATATATTGTTTTATTCTTTTGTATGATATTTCGTTTCGTATAATATGATCATGAAATCTTGGTTGCCAGGCGAATGCAGAAATTGATTTTTTAATTTCGAATGTTGCACGTCCTTTGAACCAACGCACAACACGTGACAAATTATTATGGAACATGGGATTATGGTTGCCTGTAATCCCACCACCAATTTCATTGGTGGTTTCATCCGTCCC
>CAYSRH010000312.1:0-3075 GCA_964433245.1 uncultured Bacteroidales bacterium
GATCTCCCTGTCCTGTTGAATGACTGAGAATGAGATTCCGCTGGAGGTCCTTTCATTTTTCATCATCAATTTTGTACTGGGCCATTGGTCCCAGACCTGTGTTGATACCGTAAATAATCTTATCTTTTGAATAATCCTTTAAGAATTGGTAATTGGATTCAATGGTCTCAAGGGTATCTTTTTCGATATCAAGCTGTTTTTCTTTATACAGCACATCATAATAATCTGCTAAACGCAAATACTTGTCTAAACCGATAATCATCTCCGAGTTCTACTTATAAGTTAAATGGTGATTGAGAAATTTGCAACTGCAAATATATAATAATTATCCCTTAATTTTGTGTGTAATATGGTAATTTATCAAAAATCCCGGTAAGCTATGATAACTTATCAGGATTTCTTAGACACATATATAATGAATGATTATATGCATTAATATTAATTCACAATTCACAAAAAATCAATTCTGCTGTACTTATGCAATATTATTTTACAGAAGCATCAATCCTTTCCCCCCAGCTTCTCGCATCGATTGGCAATACATGATTATCTTCGGCCCAGAGTTTCCATTCGTTTTCTAATTTTTCAGCTACCTCAGGATACTGCTCTATCACATTATGCATCTCCGTACGATCTTCTTTGATATTAAACAACTTCCAGGGACCAATTTTCCAGGGCCAACCTTCTCTCGCAGCCACCAGCTTCCAATCTCCTTTTATAATGGCACGGTTTGATTCGTGTTCAAAAAACAGGGATTCACGCTCGAATGTTTCACCCAAAAAAGCAGGCAACAAGTCAACTCCGGGCAAAGCAGGTAAAACATCCTGCTTATCGTCAGGATAGCCTACCTGTGCTATTGACATAAAGGTTGTCATCAGGTCAATTACATGTCCACGTTGTCTGACGATTTCTCCTTTGTTCTTAATTTTCTCCGGCCAATGTACGAGTAATGGTGTAGCTACACCCCCTTCATGAGCATATGATTTATACATTTGGAAAGGCGTATTGCTTACATTGGCCCATGCAGTACGATAACTTATATAGGTTTCGTCTGTACCCAATTTGTCAAGTCTGTCGTATGTAACCATTTTACCGATCGACTCGCTGGTTGCCCCATTATCAGACAAGAACAAAATCACAGTATTATCAAGTTCTCCATGTTTTTTGAGCGTCTCAATAATTTGTCCGACACCTATATCCATGCGATACATTTGTGCTGCATATACCTCCATTGCTCTTGCCCAAATGGCTTTGGATGTATCGGGCAGAGAAGACCATTCCGGGACACCCGGATCCCTTGGGGGTAAAGTCCATGTTGAATCCACCAGTCCCATGGCCAACTGATTGCTGTATCGTTTAGCCCGCAAGCTATCCCAGCCTATATCAAATTTTCCCTCAAACAAGGCTATATCCTCAGGCAGGGCATGCAATGGGAAGTGAGGTGCATAGTGTGCTACATAAAAAAAGAAAGGCTGTTCCTTTTTACTGGCGAAATGCTGTTCCAGGTAACTTTCTGTACTATCATTAATTGAATTGGTTAAATAAAACCCTTCAGGTATCTCTATGGCTTTGTCGTCATCCACTAAAATTCTTGGTCTGTAATAACCACCCCCTCCGGACAAAACACCGTAGAAGCGATCAAACCCTCTGTTATGTGGCCAGTTATGTTTTGGTCCGTCAGGTGTCTGGTATGCTTTATGTGTGACATGCCATTTTCCCGTCATATAGGTCTCATAATTGGCTTGTTTAAGGACTTCCGGAATCGTATAGGCATTCGTATCCAAGTCGCCATGATATCCTTCTCTGCCCAAATCGGAAGCCGTCATCCATCCTATATCAACCTGGTGCGGATAATATCCGGTAAGCAAGGCAGCCCGGGACGGACATGACCGTGCTGCATTATAAAACTGATCTGCCAATATTCCATTTTCTGCCAAATAATCAATATTGGGTGTTTGAACGATTTCAGCACCTGTACACCCCAAATCAGAAAAGCCCATGTCATCAACCAGAATGACCATGATGTTGGGAGCCTTTGGTTGTTCCGTTTGATTTTGATTGCAGGCCACAAGTGGTAACAATCCTGCCAATAGTTTTACATTATACTTCATTATATAAATATTTATGATTGAATTTGTCTGTCAGCAATTTATCTGATTTTTTTACCTGCATAAAAGTAATGGATATATCTGAAACTTCCAATTTTTTTTGTTCCGGAGAAAAATCAAACAAAAAATCATCTATATTTGTTATATTAAGTTTTGTGTTTCATTACAATCTGACCAAAATGATCATAAAAATCCTCAATCTTGTTATGCTTGGCCTGATGATCCTGATGAATTATCTGGCCAATGCGTTGCCCATCAACGGAAAAACAACCGGAGCCTTATCAGCACAGTACCCCAACCTCTTCGTTCCGGCAGGGATCACTTTTTCGATCTGGGGTGTTATTTATCTACTGTTGCTTGTATTTGCAATCCTTCAGTTCAGAGAAACAAACGGGGAAATTATTCAATCCATTGGGTGGCTTTTTGCTTTTAGTTGTCTTTTCAATGGCTTATGGATCATTGCCTGGCATTATGAAAAGCTGCCATTATCTCTACTATTAATGGCAGGGTTGCTCATTTCCCTTGTGTTAATTAACATGAAAATCTCACCCCTTCCCCATGGACTGATAAAAGCAGCCTTTGGCGTCTATCTTGGATGGATCTGCATTGCAAGCATTGCCAATGTTACTGCATTACTGGTTTTTTATAATTGGAACGGATGGGGTATTTCTGAAGAAATATGGACCATTGTCATGATCACTATTGGCATGGTCATTACTATTGCAACAATACTCAAAATGCACAATCCTTACATCGGACTGGCTGTTATGTGGGCGTTTTTGGGGATTATTTTAAAACAACAAAGCGATTATCTCTCTATTGCGATTGCTGCTTTTACAGGTATTGTGTGTGTCCTGAGTTCCGCACTTTTTCGGGTCAAAAATGTTATGTGTCACATAATGAATCGTTTAAGTTAGTTTTTTGTGATGTTTTGGGTGTCCTATGTGTGTCTTTGAGGATTATCTGA
>CAYSRH010000313.1:0-3051 GCA_964433245.1 uncultured Bacteroidales bacterium
ACCAGGGACCACCTGATTATGAGTCAGGTGCTCTAACCAACTGAGCTATAGGCCCGGTATATATTTGGTTCGATTAGGAGTGCAATATTACGCAATTGTTACTAATCTTGCAATAGTTCGGGTATGTTTTTTATTGTAAGGTGCTGCATGTCGTAGTTATAAGCGGAAAAACTCACTCCAGAAAACCGGAAAGCCCGCCGGTGTGGGTCAGAGACAGACGATGCATGGCCCTTGTGCAGGCTACATACAACATTTGCCGGTCGGATTCTGTGCTGTAATTTTTGCTGTCGGCATGCGGGACGATGACACAATCAAATTCCAGTCCTTTTGCCAGGTGGGCCGTGGTAATCACTATTCCACCACCAAAAGCGGTGCTTACGGCATTTAATAAACTGATCACAGGGATGTCAAGCTTCTCAAAAAGCTGGTCTGCCTGCTGCTGTGTTTTGCAGATGATGCCCAGAGAGTTATAGTTGTTTTTCGTAAATTCTTCAATCAAAGTACGTATTTGCTGAAATTCGTCCTCCTGATTGCTGATCTTATAAATCTGCGGTTCTTCGCCATGTCTCTCAATCGCTTCAACCGTCATGTTGGGTCTGATTTTTTTTGAAAATTCTGTGATTTCAAAGGTCGAGCGATAACTCTTTAGCATGGTCATTGCTGTCGCATCAGAAAAGACAGACTGAATGCTTTCAAGACCGGAAAAGCTGAAAGGGTTCACCGCCTGATTTATGTCGCCGAGAATGGTTTTTTTACAGGGAAATAATTCGCTTAACACCTTGTACTGAACGGCTGAATAATCCTGCATTTCATCCACCACAAGATGCTTCACCGCAGCAAAAGGCTTGAGCCCCTCCAGCTTCATTTTACAATACAAAAGCGAATAGACATCACTATACTCATAGCTTGAGCCTTTCTTCATTTTTAACAATTCAGGTCTGTCCAACCATGTATAAAAGCCTTTGTAGAGCATTCTCAGGTTGGTAGAAGGAAACATGTTACGAATGGTGGTATGCAACCGGGTACGTTCCTTTCCTTGTATTTCGTATCCGTAATAGAGATTCACGTTGTTGACAATTTCCTGCACCACCTGATTAAAGCGTGTCAACAAGGGCATGCGGTTATATTTATCGAATGATTCTTTGATAAACCAGGCAGGAACAGGCTTCCTGCCCACAACAATATCCCTTGGCTTGAATCCTTCGTTTTCGAGACTTACAAGATACTGGTCTATTTTAATCAGGAGTTCCGGCGAAGATTTAAAAAGTATCCGCTCAATGAGTTTTGCGTCATTCTTTTCAAGCAATTCAGCCACCTGCTCAAAAAAGGACTGGAAAGAAATCTGGTAATCAAAGAGTTGTTCAGCAATTTCTTCCATGGAGGTTTCTTCCACCGTCTCCTCTCCCAACTCAGGCAAAACATTGGAAATATAACTGGCAAACACCTTATTGGGTGAGATAATCAGGACATCAGAAGATCTGATATTTTCTTTAAAACGATAGAGTAAAAAAGCGATACGGTGCAAAGCGATTGAGGTTTTTCCGGATCCTGCAACACCCTGAATAATCAAATGTCTGGCATCCTCGTTTCGTATAATGGCATTTTGTTCCCGTTGGATGGTTGCCACAATATTCTTCATTTTACTTGAAGAAGCCTGATTTAATTCTTTTTGCAGCACATCATCCTGAATCGTGATATCGCTATCGATCATGTACTCCATTTTCCCGTTACGGATGCGGTACTGCCTTTTGAAATCGATTGTTCCCTGTGTTTTTTTGTCTTTGGTGTAATAATACGCTTCGCCCGGTTCAAAGTCGTAAAACATACCAGAGATGGGCGCACGCCAGTCGTACACTAAGTTTACATTTTCCTGCTCATCAAGAAAATTATGCACCCCTACATAAACCGGCTCGGGCGTATTTTTTGTATTTTCCTTAAAATCAATTCTTCCAAAATACGGAATATTTTTCAGTCGTCGCAATCGTTTTTTCTTGTCCATCGCATGTTCTCCAATGGCAGAAGTATTGGTAATGGATTCTCGCATGGCATTTTTTTCGAGATGATCCATTTCCCGATTATGCTCTTGCAAGTGATTGTTCAGCGATTGCACCTCATCGGATTGGGCTTGTATTCGCTCATTGATAGCCTGTAAACCCTGATCTACCTTCTCCAATAATTTTTCGAGGTATTTTTTTTCTTCTCTCTCTGTTTTGTTGACGATCATTCTGCTTCTCAATTAATTTTTCCTTTTTAAAATTTGAGGCAAAAGTACAAAATTGCCACCACAAACATCCATATTCAGAAAAAACACAAAATTACGTAACCTACAGAGTTACCAGACCGCAGAGTGAGGCGATCGAACCCCAAAGGGCTTGTCACCCGATTTTTCCAAAGGTTTTTATTTGCATGTGGCAACCCGGTAATCTGTTTAAAGGAACAGTTCACTAAAAGTTATGTCTAATTGTGAATTAATAATAATTTGGTTCAATATATTTAAGTAAATGTCTGTCACCGTAGCATTTTATAGCATATGCAAAAAATATTCCCGATAAAATATCTATCGTATAATGTCCTCTTGATAAGAATAGTGCGAAAATAATTACTAAAGCAGAAAACAGGAGTATATATCTATAAGGTTTCGTTTTTACCAATAAGAAATATAAGTAAGCAACTCCGATATGACCTGATGGATAAACACCGAGTTCTACATCCGTAAAACCATTAAATGGACCGTCTGTGCCGTCAAATCCCATAGGGTTTCCAAAAGGTGTAAGCACTATAAAAAAACCTCTTACTATCTGAAAAATGCCGGTTAATAGTAAAAAATACGGGATTCTGTTGTACTTTCGTTTATGGATTACGAAAATCATAAGCACAAAAAGCGAAAATACCGAAAATATATCATACAAATAATCAATGTCCCAATATGGTATATTGTTTAATATTAAATCAGAGAGAACTGGTAAAGATTTTCCATTTTGTATATAATTTAGCAGGTATTCCTGTGAATAAAAATTCAGTTCTATTCCAATTATCAGTGTTACCAAACCC
>CAYSRH010000314.1:0-3045 GCA_964433245.1 uncultured Bacteroidales bacterium
CATGTATATGCCAGGTTGCAGAGAGCCGCCCTGGATGGTGATGTTCCCTTCTCCGGGTGCTAATAAACTAGGTTACCCATAGGGAGGCGGATGCATCAGACAGGTAAGTTGGCCTTCTGCTTAATAGCAAAAATATATTCATATTGGACTGATTCACCAAAATTTAGCATCTAAAATTGTATCCATTAAACATATTACAATATTTTCTTCTATTCATATACCACATATCCAACTGTCTCAGAAGCATGACTTCTTTCACTATCGTATGATTCTTCTTCCTGTATCATAATTTCTACACTACTACCCGTTAAATTTCGATATCTGAGCTCACAGGGATCACTGCCATTATAAGTCTGAATTTGAGCTATAAATACAGGGTCGGTGAAACTTTCGTTAAAATTAATTGTGGTGAAAGCATCATCTGCTGAAACTGTGCCTACTTCAATCTTATGATTCCCCTGAATTATACCAGTTCCTTGTTCAATCACAAGAAAAGAGATCTGTTCATATTCATGAAATCCAAAAATATTTAGCTCTTGTTCTTGAAGAGCAGAGGCAAAACTATTGGATTGAATATCTCCTAACCTTACTGTAACAGCTTGTGATCCATTATTTGACGCAACCTGACATATTACAACGGGATTGGTAAAATTGGATTGGAGATTTATGGTCCTAAAGTGGGAAGAAAAAATATCTGCAATCCCATAGTTACTTCCATAATAACCGGTGAGTGCTTTTAATCCACCTAATGTGCTTACACCTTTTCGCAGAATCAAGCAGTTAACTTGTTCCTCCGGATGGGATCCACTCTGGTAATCCCATTCATCAAATTGCCATTGGAAATGATCTTGAAAAACAGATTGTATCCTCATGGTTACCGGTTGAGCATTATATGAAGCCGGTCCCATAAGAATTACCGGTTTATGAAGATATGTTTCATCATAATATTTGCTGAAATAATAATGTTCATCAGGCTGGGCTTCTTGAAAAGTATGGCTTTCAATATTGACCAAATCAAATGTTGATTCTTTAATTTCCCATTCCCCGCCTACTTCGCCCTGAATTGTTTCGTCTCCATAAAGATGCAATTTGGCATTGTTTTCCGCTCTGACATATCCGCCGGACTTAACAAATATAGATCCGCCACTGATGAATCCCCCGTCGATTATTAGATTTGAGTTTTCATGTACCACAATCCGGGATCCTATACTTAGGCCCAAATTATCTGTTATGGTTAATGTTGCACCATTATGAACGATGATGTCACCATCTACATATTTTTGACTGTTCCATGTTTTATTTGCATCAATTCTTTTGTCACCCGTATAAACTGCAAGCAGATGTTTATCTCCGGATCTTACAGTGTTATCCGGAAATTCATCGAAATCTTTGTATTGATAGTTGTTGGTGATGCTTTCAATACTTGTATTAAAACTAACATCAGAAGGTATAATTTGACCACAATTTGTACCATGTATCCATACACTTGACGTGTAACTGCATTCATCACTATTATTTCCTTCCCACTGAAAACCATGACATCCAATCATATTATTCTGATCATTGAAAAAAAGCTGACTTTGCGGGTCACCGCTAACCCAGGAACCGATTGAAGGAAAATATACTTCATACATAGCGTGTGGTCCACTACCTCCGCCTGTAGTCATGGTACCATTCTCAGTATCCATCTGATATATTTTATCATAAGTCCTGCCGCCAATAAGTCTCGCGGGAATATCAACGCTTCTTAACATCGCCACCATCAAAGAGGAAAATCCCAAACAATTTCCAAACCTGCCGGTGATGGTATTGCCATTTTCATCCTCTAAAGTTCTTTCCTCAAAAACAGACTTGGCATCCTGAGCGATTTCACTGGTACTTGCATCTTTATATTTATAATAACGTTGGTAATCCACATTTCCATTAATCCACCTGGCTATTTCTTCTACAGCGCATCTTAACGAAACATCTTTACATTTTTCCGTGATCTCCTGAGCTTTTGACTTTATGGCCGCATCATCTTTTTGTATGCTATCTGTTGCCTGCAAGTACCTGAGATCAGTTCCCGGATTTAAAAGGGGAAATGGATCGCCTGGGGTAAAATTCCTTAGATATACCCCAGTATTTCCATCATAGGTTACTTCAATCTGAACAGACTTGGTATTGGGATTTTGCCAATGCACTTTAATGTAATCATTTCCAAGGTCATCCGATTCTGTGGTAACTGTTCCGGAGGGATTTTCATTAGTGATGTAATTTGAGATTTCTTGATATTTGTGCAACGACATTCTGTTTCCATATTTCCATTTATAAAATGTAAAATCACTGCATTTATGTTCAGTTTCAATGGTATAGGTTACTGAGCCATCGAAATTATTACCTGTGGCGCTTCCGGTATAATCATAGCGGTATTTTTGACCATGGATATAACCTGAAGTCAATAAAATAATAAATATAATATATATGGATCTCATAAAACAAAGTTTTTCGATTAATATTTAAAGATCGTGTGAATATTTCCGGTCGAATCGGTAACCACCATGGGTTTACCAGGACGAACATATATTTTTTTATTAGGTGGAAATACTTTTATTTCATGGACATTAAGAGTATCCGATTTAAGATTTTTTAAATTCTTAATATATTTATAATAACTTTGTTTTTTAAGTTTTTTAAGATATATTATTTTCTTTCGTGTCTGCCCACCGCCAAACTGTGCCACTGTCATCCAAGACACAACCTTTTCAACTTCAATAAAATTTTTAGTGAAAATGAGCATACCTGAATACCCCTCTTCTTCTTTTTTAAGGGAGAAGGCATATCGATTATAATCCAGATTTTTAAGAATGCTTTTTACTGTGTCATTCGCCGAAAAGAAACGATTTATGTTTTCACGGGTTAATGGGCCCGGATCTATTCGGATTGCTTGAAAGTTATAGTCAAATATGTTGTGTTCAAGCAAGAGGTTTCTGATGTAAGGTACATTGTTCAATTTACGCTTTTCAATGGTATCGCTATTCAGAATTCTTGCAACTTTTAACAGAC
>CAYSRH010000315.1:0-3038 GCA_964433245.1 uncultured Bacteroidales bacterium
GAAATCATGCACCCCTTTCCTTTCGTACGCCAGATTTGTCCTAAGAGCCAGATGACGATTAAAATCATATTGATAATGCACCCCTCCGGTCACAAAGAAAAGGGCTTGTGTCTGATCAAGCACCTTATTTCCATGTAGAAAACTATAATTAGGACCAAGATCTGTCCCAAAGGAGTGCCTGCCGGAATTTACACAAAAGCAAGCTGCACAGAAGAAGAACAAAATGAAACTAAAAGCTTTTTTCTTCATTAATATCAAATGTGTTATGTGTTTAAAAAAAAATCCATACTGCCTTTCATCCACTACAAACTTACTAAATATTTTGCTTGTTTCGCAACATATCGTAATTTCAAAACAGTAATGTCCGACTAAATTCCAACAGGTCACCGCTATGCGGTTATGTCATCTATTTCTGTAATGATTCGACTATCAGGCATATATACGAAATAATGTTTTTTAACCGGACACTAGTGATTTCAAAATAATCATCAGAATGTGTGTGCCAAAAATTCAATCAATTTAATGAAGGTAGCACAAAAATAATTCTATCTTTGTTGACATAAAAGCAAGTAACATGAAAGTAACAACTGAATCACAAACACTTACCAAACACACAATGATTATCGGAGCTTATGCCGGTGCTGCATTTATATTTTCATATCTGATCTTTTACCTCGGAAATATTCTGTTTGCCCCCTTTTCAGAATACCTGATCTACCTTATTTCAATGGGAGCCATTTATTTTGGTGTCACACAATATCAGTCTCGTTTTCTGGATGAACCAATACAATACATTACCTCTTTAAAAGCAGGTTTTCTGATAAACTTTTGGGCATCCCTGATCCTTTCTTTTTTTATTTACCTGTTGATCAGCTACATTGACCCATCCTTACGCAATACGTATCTTGATTATTTTGAAAGTTACATAAACCAATCATCATCATATAGTGATGAGCAAATCAACACGCTTCTGGATTTTTACCGTACTTTTCTCACTCCGTCAGTGATCAGTATAATGGAATTAATCGGAAAAACATTCATGGGTTTTTTATTCTCTCTAATTATTTCTATTTTTATCGTCAGAAAAAACAAAAGACTTAAGCAATAATCCTATGGACATTTCTATTATCGTACCAATTTATAATGAAGAAGAGTCAATTCCTGAATTGGTTGAATGGATTGAAAAAACCCTTCAGCAACACAAATACAATTTTGAAGTGGTGCTGATTGATGACGGCAGCAATGACAATTCATGGAAAGTCATCGAACAGGTAGCAAAAGAAAGGAAAACTGTCAAAGGCATTAAATTCAGGAGAAATTATGGGAAGTCTGCTGCTTTACATACCGGATTTAATACAGCACAAGGGGATGTCATTGTTACCATGGATGCTGACTTGCAAGATAGTCCGGAAGAGATTCCTGCCCTATACAAAATGATAAAAGAAGAAGGTTATGACCTTGTGTCAGGATGGAAGAAAAAAAGATATGATCCTCTGTCAAAAAGAATTCCCAGTAAATTCTTTAATGCCGTAGCAAGATGGGTTACCGGAATCAGCTTAAATGATTTTAATTGCGGTTTAAAAGCGTACCGGAAAAAAGTCGTAAAATCCATAGAAGTCTATGGTGAAATGCATCGTTATATTCCCGTATTAGCAAAATGGGCAGGTTTTACCCGGATTGGGGAAAAAGTAGTTTCCCACCAAAAGCGTAAATATGGGACAACAAAATTTGGATTTGAACGATTCATTAATGGTTTTCTGGACTTGATGTCAATTATTTTTATTGCAAAATTTGCAAAAAAACCCATGCATCTGTTCGGCTCACTCGGTACTTTTATTTTTATTATCGGGTTTTTTCTGGTGTTTGGTCTGGGCATCAACAAGTTCCTTCATCTTAGTCAAGGAATCCCTGCTCCCCTGATCGCAAATTCCCCTTATTTTTATCTGGCCCTTGTTGCCATGATTATAGGGTCTCAACTATTCCTTACAGGATTTATCGGAGAACTGATATCAAGAAATGCCTTAGAAAGAAACAACTACCATATAGACAAAATAATTTAATCATTATCTAAATTAAAACATACAGAGAAATTCATCTTATGAGTAAAATTCATTTAATTACAGGAGCTTGTGGCTTCGTTGGGAAAAATATGGTAAAGCGATTAATCGAGACCACAGAAGATCGATTATTTCTAATTGATGATCTTTCGATTGGAACACACCCGCTTACATGGCTCAAAGACTTTACTTCCGAAAAAAAGGGAGAACTGGAAATCATCGGAACTGAAAAACGAATTTATTTTTGGCACGGAGATTTTCGCAACATGCTCTTCAACCTACGAAACAATCCCCGGTATATCCAGGAAACTTTTGATATTGCATTTGACACCTTTGATGATGTATTCCATTTTGCCGCCATTGTAGGAGGTCGTTTAAAAATTGACGGAGATCCTATGTCTGTGGCACTTGATCTCTCTATTGATGCAGAATTTTTCTATTGGATATGCCAGCATAAACCCGGCAGGGTACTTTACCCCAGTTCCAGTGCAGCCTATCCTACGAGTTTACAAGCTGAATCCGGAGCTATCGCATTAAAAGAAAGTGACATTGACTTTACCAAAAATCTGGGAACCCCGGACATGACATACGGTTGGTCTAAACTAACAGGAGAATTTCTGGCATTGATTGCGGCTAAACACTACGGCGTGTCAATTGCTGTGATACGTCCTTTTAGCGGATATGGAGAAGATCAGGATCTGTCCTATCCGGTTCCTGCCATCGCACTGCGTGCAGCTAAAAAGGAAAATCCATTCGAAGTATGGGGGAGTGGAGAACAAGGAAGAGATTTTGTTCATATTGATGACATTATAGACTTTATCTTCATACTCCTTGATCAGGTAAGTGATGGCACAGCCTTCAACATCGGATCAGGAAAATTGACCAGTTTCCTGAAACTGATCGAAGTATTCACGAGTTTTGCTGGTTATAACCCAAAAATCAAACCATTACTGGACAAACCTGTAGGCGTACATTCCAGAT
>CAYSRH010000316.1:0-3034 GCA_964433245.1 uncultured Bacteroidales bacterium
AGATAATCAGATTATAGAAAATACCATTGTTATATTTCTTTCCGATAATGGACCAAATGGTTATAGATATAATGGATGTATGAAAGGAAAAAAGGCAAAGGTTGATGAAGGAGGGGTAAGAGTGCCTTTTTATATATATCAAAAGCATAGAATTAGCGGAGGGAAAAGCATAGAAGGAGAAATTGCCCATATTGATATACTTCCAACACTAAATGAATTATGTAATCTTAAGGGCTTTGATGTCGGTAAGATTGATGGTAAGAGTTTCGCCCGGGAATTGCTAAAAAATGAAAAACCGCCCTCAAGAACATTTTATCAAACCTTGTATTATGATGATGCTTTTTACATGTCAAAAAAATCAATTAGAAATGAGAGGTTCAGAATAATTGAAGAGAGAGACAAACCTTTACGCATGTACGATATGAAGAATGATCCTTGTCAGGAAACTAATGTTTATTCCCAAAACAAGAATGTAGGTGATAGCTTGATGAAAATATATAACAATTGGTTTGATAAAAGAAAAAGAGAGATAGGTACTGAACCAATAAGTATTGGTATTGACGGGCAGAATAGAGAAGTATGCTACGCAGATGAAAGTTTTGTTACAGGTGATTTAAAATATAGTATCTCTGCAAAATATAACCCGGCTTACATTAAAGGGTGGAAATCGGTTAAAGATACAGTTATGTGGGAAGTGAATGTTATTAAACCTGATGAATATGATATTTTCATGGAACTAAGTGCAGATAGTTTGTCTGCCGGTTCTGTTTTAAAAATCATTGCAGGAAATGACTCTTCGTTGGTTGAAATAACAGAACCGATAAAGAAACATGAATTCGAAATTCCTGAAGACTACTATCAGTATGGAGGAAATTCCTACATGAAATGGGAAACATCAAAGTTTGGAAGGATTTCCCTTAAACCAGGTGTTGAAAAAATTATGATTGTGCCCAATGATTTAAGTGGGGGTGAAATTGATGTTTATTCACTTCATTTTGTGAAATCAGATTAAAAGTCTTGACAATACATGTTTTTTGTAAGTTTCAGATTTACTTCTTTCGCATGAATATTTTAATCGGAACACCGGTGAAATTCCACTTTTCCCTGATCTTATTCTCGAGATATCGCATATAAGGATCTTTCACATACTGGGGTAAATTACAAAAAAAAGCGAAAGCGGGAGAACGTGTCCTTAGTTGTGTTACATATTTAATCTTTACATGCTTTCCCTTCACTGATGGTGGTGATGTTTTTTGTATTGCTTCCAGCATATAATTATTCAATTCAGAAGTTGGAATAACTTTTTTTAAGTTTTTATAAACATCCATCGAAATTTCCAATACTTTATGCACCCTTGTTTTATTCAGAGCCGAAATAAACACCACAGGAACATCACGAAAAGGGGCTATTTTTTCTTTTATTCCACCTTCGTAATCCCTCGCCGTATTGGTTTCTTTATTTATTTTATCCCACTTATTTACAACAACAAGCACCCCTTTGTTATTATTCTTTATCAAGCGAAAAATATTAACATCCTGGGCTTCTATTCCCCTCTCAGCATCAAGCATCATAATACAAACATCACTATTCTCTACGGCTCTGACAGAACGCATCACCGAATAAAACTCCACATCCTCTTTCACCCGCCCCTTTTTTCTTATTCCTGCTGTATCTACCAGTAAAAAATCGTATCCGAACTTGTTGTAGCGGGTATAAAGTGTATCCCTTGTTGTTCCGGCAACATCTGTCACAATGTTCCTTTCTTCTTCAAGAAAGGTATTGATCAGGGTTGATTTTCCTACATTCGGACGACCAACCACTGTTATGCGAGGCAAGTCGGGATGTTCTTCATCAGGCTGCTCTTCAAAACACGCCACCACATCATCTAACAATTCTCCCGTTCCACTTCCATTGATTGACGATAAGGGATAAATATCTTCACCCAATCCCAAGGAATAAAACTCATAAGAATCTGCTATACGCTGATGTGTATCCACTTTATTTACAGCGAGAAAGACAGGAATTTTCTGTTGTCTCAACAGCTTTGCCACAGACCTGTCCATTTCAGTTACCCCTGTTAATACATCAACCAGGAAGATAATAACATCAGCCTCTTCCATTGCCAAAACTACCTGTTTGTTAATTTCTTCCTCAAAAACGTCCTCAGAGCCTTCTACATAGCCTCCTGTGTCAATTACTGAAAATTCTTTCCCATTCCAATCACTTTTCCCGTAATTACGATCTCTTGTGACGCCACTGGTTTCATCAACAATAGCTTCTCTGGCTTCAATCAGGCGGTTGAAAAGCGTGCTTTTCCCTACATTAGGTCTGCCTACAATAGCAACAATACGACTCATTTTTTCTCTGATAAACGATTATATTTATTGATTAGAAATAACCAAATGATTTAAGGTTATTGTCATTATTTTTCCAATCTTCCTTGACTTTTACAAATAACTCAAGAAAAACCTTCTTCCCGATAAAGGATTCAAGTTCAAGGCGGGCTTCTGTGCCAATTTTTTTCAAAGAGACCCCTCCCTTTCCAATAAGAATACTTTTATGTGTTTTTCGTACCACATAGATCAATGCACTGATCCTGACAATACGGTCTTCTTCTTTATAAGCATCGACTTCCACTTCAACAGAATAGGGAATTTCCTTCCGGTAATGAAAAAATATTTTTTCCCTGATGATCTCTGCAACAAAAAAACGCATCGGCTTGTCTGTAAGCATATCATCAGGAAAATACGGAGGACCTTCCGGCAGCTTTTTCACAATTACCTGAAAGAGCAAATCAATCTGAAACTTATGTTTTGCCGAAATTGGCAATATTTGTGCATCAGGCAATATTTCATGCCATCGTTCAGTCAGCACAGTGAGCTCCTGCTCATTCGTCAGGTCAATTTTATTAATCAGCACATACAGAGGGACTTCCGTTTTTTTTAATTTTTCAATATAAGGAAGGTGTTTGTCCGGAGCCTCGACAACATCTGTTACATAAAGTATAATATCTGCATCTGAAAAGGCTGTATTC
>CAYSRH010000317.1:0-3005 GCA_964433245.1 uncultured Bacteroidales bacterium
TGTTTATATAATATAATTAACAATTATTAACATGTCAAATATATTGAAACATGTTATTGCCATTTATTTTGGAGAAATTTATTGGACAGGAGGGTACTAATTGGTTATAACAAGCGTCCGCTTTTTGTTGCCTTATTTTAATTTTTAACGTAAAACCCTGAAGGATTGACACTAAGCGAGAAATGGTTGGAACCACCTGCCACATGATATCTTGCGCGGCCATAACTCAATCTGAATTTAGATATTTTCAGCCCAAATCCCCACGAAAAGCCTGTCATACCAGGTTTGGTTTTAATTAACATTTCTTTTCGTCGTTGGTGATTATATCCAAGATTCACAAAAAAGTTTTCAGAGGGTAAAAATTCAAATCCAAAAATCAGATGTCGCATGAAACGGTTTGAAAATCGCTCAAATCCCTTTTCACCTTCATTTTCCTTTCCGGTAAAAAACACATTCGCCTCTTCCTCATCTTCCTTTTTATAAGTTAAATCCCACTCCTGTAGGTGATGAAGTGTCATAGAAAAGCGAAAAGGAGCGTGGGCAAGTCTTTTGGTGATGCCAAACTGGAGGTCAAGCGGGACTGGTTCATAATGGCCTTCATAATATGGTTCAACCTGTGATCCAGCGTTTCTGAGTACAAGGGATACTCCGAGAAGATAATCTTGATTATAATAATGAATACCAAGGTCGGTAAGAAGTCCCCATGATGTATAGCGCTCAAGATTTGATATAACAGGTTTTAGATTAACACCTATTTGTAACAGGCTGTCGAATATATGTCGGGAATACATCAGATTTATGGCATATTCGGCAGCCTTAAAAGAACCGGTTTTGTTACCATATTGGTCTGCTCCGGCGAATTCGCCATAATTTATATGGTGTATGCCAACAGCAAAATTACCTGTTCCTTCAACATGTCTGGCATATGATGCATATCCAAACTGAATATCAGCAAAATACCGGACATAATTCAGAACAATATGGTTGTGCATCTGTGCATCCAGTAAAGCAGGATTATGATAGGCAAAATTCAGGTCATCATCAGATATTGAAACATTAGAACCTCCCAGGGCTGCAATGCGTGCTGCATTTGTCAAATCAAGAAAACGGTAGGTGGCTGTACCCCCAAGTTGTGCAGGGACACGGTTTACAAGTAATACAATGAAGAATAAGAAAAACACCCAGGCTTTTTTTGACATATGCATATAAGTTATTTTATTATCTCAGACTTTTTTTAAAAAACTCTGAATTAAAAAATTACATCAATAAACGGTATAATGGATAAAATTAGTATTTCTAAAAACAGACAACCTAAAAATTACAATATTTCCAGTCTGCTGGCATCCAGCCTGACAAAAATAAAGAGTAAAATAGTGAATGCCCACAATGACGATCCACCGTAACTAAAGAAAGGTAAAGGAATACCGATGACCGGTGTCAGACCTATAGTCATGCCAATGTTTACTGCGAGATGAAAAAACAATATTGAGGCAACAGAATATCCGTAGACCCTGCTAAATGGCGATCGTTGGCGTTCTGCAAGAAAGACAAGGCGTAACAATAAAATAATAAACAAAACAATAACAACTGAGGTGCCAATAAATCCCCATTCCTCACCTACTGTACAGAATATGAAATCTGTACTTTGCTCAGGTACAAAATCATACTTCGTTTGTGTGCCCTTTAGGAATCCCTTCCCGTCAAAACCTCCTGAACCTATTGCAATGAGAGACTGGTGAACATTGTATCCGGCTCCTCTCACATCTTTTTCAACACCAAGCAGGACATTAATCCTTGTTCGCTGGTGTCTTTCAAGAATATTATGAAAGATATAGTCAACAGAATAAGTAAATCCGATTGAAGTCAGAGATATAGCAAACAGAAGATAAATATACCGCAGTTTATGCCTGTAAGCCAAATAGAAAAGTGCGATAACCGAGGCGATCAATGCAGCAATAATAAGCTGGTGAAAACTGAATGACAGAGAAAAAAATTCATTTATTAACCACAGTATACCCAAATGCGCAAGCAAAATTATTGCACCGGCAAAAAATTCTTTGAGGTTTCTGATAAAAACAACCGAAAGCAAACTCAGACCAACGATGACAAAGGTAATGGAGCCGGGTGAGAAAATCAGGGATAATATGAACAAAACACCAATGCAGACACCAATAATGATGGCAGCTATTGATACCCCTTCCCTGTACAAAACAAAAATGAAGCTTAAATATACCAGGGCCGAACCGACGTCATTCTGTAAAATGATAAGTCCCACCGGGAGAATGAGGATAAGAATAGCTCTGAAAAGGTGAGAAAATTTCTTCATACTAAAATTAAACGAACTCAGATATTTAGCAAGCGCCAGACTGGTCGAAAATTTGGCAAATTCTGCCGGTTGTATGGCAACAGAACCTATTTCGAACCATGATTTGGAGCCATGCACCTCTTTCCCAAAAAGCAGGACCAGAATCAATAGCAATAACATGATTCCGTAAAAGAGGTAAGCAAAAAACGAATAGAACTTACTGTCAAACAAAAATATGACAAGAATGATAATAATGGCTGCGACAATCCATATCAATTGTTTTCCATAACGTTGCGATACAGAAAAAATGCTATGGTGTTCTTCATTGTAAACAGCTGCGTAAATATTCAGCCATCCCAAGAACACGAGTAGGAGATATAAAATTATCGTAACCCAGTCAAGATTTTTTATGATGTTTCCCCTTCTTGCCAAATCTCTTAGTTGTTATTATTATTTGTTTGAATTGAATCATTTTTTGAGAAAATCAAATCTGCCTGAAGGATTCTCTTTTCCCAATATCTTGATAGATAGTTATCCTGAGTCGTTCCTTTCATATATTTTCTAATCATCAGGCTTGCAATCGGCGCAGCCCAGGTTGATCCGAATCCGGCATTTTCAACATACACGGAAATAGCAATAACAGGATTATCTTTGGGTGCAAAAGCGATAAATATTGAATGGTCTTCACCATGCGGATTCT
>CAYSRH010000318.1:0-2989 GCA_964433245.1 uncultured Bacteroidales bacterium
GGCAAATATTCTATCCGCCTCAGCGGCACTGTCGATTGTTACTTGCCGTAATTTCCTGAATTCGGGATTCATTGTTGTACTCCAAAGTTGTTCAGAATTCATTTCTCCAAGACCTTTGTATCTTTGAATATTTACTTTTGGTCCCATTTCTTCCTGTGCTTTTGCACGTTCTTCTTCACTCCAGCAATAGACTTCTTTATTTCCTTTTTTTACAAGGTACAGGGGAGGGGTTGCGATATAAAGATGCCCTTTATTGATCAGGTCTGTCATATAACGGAAAAAGAAAGTCATGATAAGTGTTGATATATGACTACCGTCAACATCCGCATCTGTCATGATGATGACTTTATAGTAACGTAATTTCTCCAGATTAAGTGCTTTGCTGTCATCATCAGTTCCTATGGTGACTCCGAGGGCTGTGAAGATGTTTTTTATTTCCTCATTTTCAAATATTTTATGGGTCATTGCTTTTTCCACATTCAGGATTTTACCACGCAGGGGCATGATTGCCTGAAAATGCCTGTCTCTTCCTTGTTTGGCAGTTCCTCCTGCTGAGTCTCCCTCCACAAGGAAAAGCTCTCCTATAGAAGCATCTTTTGAAGCACAATCTGATAGTTTTCCGGGTAAGCCTGCTCCGGAAAGAACATTTTTCCGTTGCACCATCTCTCGTGCTTTTCTCGCAGCATGACGTGCTGTAGCAGCGAGAATCACTTTTTGAATAATGCTTTTTGCTTCTTTGGGATGTTCTTCAAGATAATTTGCAAGTGCTGTGCTTACAGCCTGATCCACGGCTTTAATTACCTCATTATTTCCCAGTTTCGTTTTTGTTTGCCCTTCGAACTGGGGTTCTGCGACATTAATAGAAACAACAGCTGTAAGACCTTCCCTGAAATCATCTCCGGAGATTTCGAATTTTAATTTTTCAAAGTAACCATTATTTTCAGCATATGTTTTCAGTGTTCTTGTTAATCCCCTCCTGAAACCTTGCAGGTGTGTACCACCTTCTATGGTATTGATATTGTTAACATAAGAATGAACATTTTCACTGAAAGATGTATTATAGTGCATAGCAATTTCAACAGGAACTTCTACATCTTTTACATGGATGTAGATCACATCTTCAATTAACTTTTCCCTGTTTTGGTCTAATAAATCCACAAATTCTTTTAGTCCTTCTTCTGAATAGAATTCTTCAAATTTAAATCCCCCGTTTTCATCATCTTCAGTTTGTTCACGTTTGTCAGTAATGGTCAAACGAATTTTTTTATTCAGAAAGGAAAGTTCCCGAAGCCTTGTTGCAAGTATTTCATAATGGTATTCAGTTGTAATGAATAGACCAGCATCCGGGGTGAATGTAATAATTGTTCCTGTTTTATCAGTTTCTCCTATTATTTGTAACTCTGTTTGAGGAATTCCTTTGGAAAATTCCATGGAGTATATTTTGCCGTCACGATGAACTTCTGCAACTAAGCGTGAGGAAAGTGCATTTACACATGAAACGCCGACCCCATGAAGCCCTCCGGAGACTTTGTAACTGTTTTTGTTGAATTTTCCACCGGCATGTAAAACCGTCAGAACAACCTCTAAGGCAGATTTGCCTTCATCTTCATGAATATCAACAGGAATTCCCCGTCCGTCATCCTGTACAGAAATAGAATTGTCTTCGTTGATAATGACATCAATATTTTCACAATAACCAACCAGGGCTTCATCAATAGAGTTGTCAACGACTTCATAAACAAGGTGATGCAGTCCTCTTGATCCAATATCTCCGACGTACATCGCCGGACGTTTTCTAACTGCTTCCAGTCCCTTCAATACATTAATACTGCTGGCAGAATAATCAGCAGTTTGCAATGGTGTATTCTCTTGCTCTTTCATTCAGAAAAAATTAATTAATAAAAAATAATTGATTGTATTTCAGTAATTTAGTGTAATCACTTTATGTTAGAAGCAAAGTTAACAAAAAAGGTGGTTTTTTATCCTTTTAATGCCTTGAAAATAAGGATAATTATCAACAGGAAATCAACATAAAAATTCCCTTATAAAAAAGAATAGCTGATTCCTAACATTGCTTTGAATCGTTGTGTTGGATAGTGATAAAAACGATTGTAAGAAGAAGCTGTGAAGTTTTGAAGATGAATAAATGCAGAAAGCACACGTGTATAACGATATTCAATCCCCAGATTAAAGTCAAGATAAGGATCCATTTTTATTGGAGAAGCTTCCGGATCTCTATGCTTGGTCAATTGGTTTCCTACGGCATATAGGTCTGCATGGACAATGAATTTGTCTTGTAAATTATAAAAGGTGGAAAAGGATATGTCCCACTTTGGTTTATGCCATGCAGGGAAATCCTGGAATAAACGGTATTTATGATAATTTCCCTGTAATTGGAAACGTAACTTTTCTTGTGGGTTATAGATTAATTCAGCAAAAAGATTGGTATAATCCATATCACTATAAACAACAGCAAAACTATTTTCCAAAGGCGTATTGTAATCGTTCACAAAAAAATACTGATTATCAACAAGAGAATAAGAATATTGAATTTTAAATGCTGCTTTTGAACTAAAGTTTCCTTTAAAACCTCCGTAAAAATGTAGTTGATGGTCTGTATCTTCTACTTCAATTCCCGGAGTAATCCATGGATTTTCCTGAAGTATCTTCATGTAGTGGTTTGTTTCTAATTTTCCATCAACACCAATGAAGGGATTGCAATAGTGATTTCCAACAATAAGTTCAAGATATCCAACGGGATAATAGTATATGTTTGTGTTATTTTCTCTTGTATGGGTAAATACATCAAGACCGGCATGAACGATCCATTCATCACCATAGCGACTTAAAAATGGTCTGAGGTTAAAAATCCCGGTATGTAAAGAATCTGCCAGCCTTTGAAAATATTGGTACCCTGTTCTTATGCCTAATTTGTTATGATTGATATATTTATCTATATCTGTATTAAAATACAGGATGTTTTGCTGAT
>CAYSRH010000319.1:0-2985 GCA_964433245.1 uncultured Bacteroidales bacterium
TTTTCACAAAAATCCTGCACACACAAAAGCCTCATGCAAAAAACGTTAACGTTTTCATAATAGCTTTAAACACTAACAATTTTTCGCTAACTTATGAGAGAATTTCTCCCATGAAAGATTGCAAATATAACGGTTTTATTTTAATGCTATTTGTTTTTTTAAATTATTTTTGACTTTTTTAAATAACTCATGGTAAAAGTTAACGCATTCAATACTAAATTAATAAAATGGTATTCTTGTTTTCAAAGAGATCTTCCCTGGCGAAAAACCAAAGAACCATACAATATCTGGTTGTCTGAAATTCTTTTACAGCAAACCCGTATATCCCAGGGATTGAAGTATTATCAAGCATTTGTTTATCATTTTCCTTCAGTACATAAACTGGCCGATGCCTCTCAACATGATGTCCTGAAGTTATGGCAGGGATTGGGATACTATACACGTGCAAGAAATCTTCATAAAACTGCAAAAATTGTTGTTGAACAATACAATGGTATTTTTCCGAAAACATATCAAGAACTATTAAAATTGCCCGGCATCGGAAGATATACTGCTGCGGCAATTGCTTCTTTTGCATACGAAGAACCTGTTCCTGTTATTGACGGTAATGTTTACCGCTTTTTCTCCCGGCTAAAAAGTATAGAAGAACCTGTGGGAACAGAAAAATCCTACACTCTTTTCTATAAGCTACTTTCCTCTTATATTCAGGAAAGCACCCCCTCTCTTTTTAATCAGGCCATTATGGAATTCGGAGCCCTTCATTGCACGGCATTAAATCCCAAATGCACAAGCTGTCCGTTTTCTGATTCCTGTATAGCTTTTCAATTCAATAAAACAGAGTTATATCCTGTAAGACAAAAAAAACAAACAATAAAAAAGCGATATTTTTACTATTTTTTCATGACAGACGGAACAAATACCTTATTAAATAAAAGAACAAAGAATGATATTTGGAAAGGCTTATACGATTTTCCATTACATGAAAACAAAAAACCCATTTCTGAAAACAAAATAAAAGATATACTTGCCAAAGAATTTTCTTCAGGAAAATTTCGCATTACAGATATATCCAAAGAATTCAGACATCAATTAACACACCGGCTTATTATTGCCAGATTCGTCACCGTATCTTTCTCCCAATTACCATACGCCTCTGATTATATTAAAATTAACATGGAAGAACTTCAGAATTACGCAATCCCTCGCTTAATTGAAATTTTTTGCATGGAAAAAAGCTTATTTTGACTCTTATTTGCTTTTTTTTTTGATGTTTCTAAAATTATTTGTAACCTTGTATCGTAATTCAATAAAATAAAAATCCAGATGTCTGTAAATAAGGTGATTTTAATAGGAAACGTGGGAAAAGACCCCGATGTTCGTTATCTTGACAACGGGGCTGTCGTATCTAATTTTTCATTGGCTACGAGTGAAACGTATAACAATAAAAACGGAGAGCGTGTTACCAATACAGAATGGCACAACATTGTTATGTGGCGTGGATTGGCACAAGTAGCAGAAAAATATGTGCGCAAAGGAAGTCAGTTGTATATTGAAGGAAAGATCAGGTCTCGCAGTTACGATGACAAAGATGGGAATAAACGCTACATCACAGAAATTGTTGCCGACAATATGACACTTCTTGGCAGACCCAGAAATGAAGAAGAAACAAAATCATCGTCTTCATCAACACAGGCAGATTCTTCAAGGGTTGATGACACACCAAATCAGAACCATTCTGAAAATACCGGATCACAAACTGATACAAATCCTTTTAACGGAGATGCCGAAGATGATCTTCCTTTTTAATTTAATTGTTGTCTAACTAAACTTTTAAACTTTGGAAACAGAATCGGGATTATTACTACTTCAAACACTTTTTTCCCATTCATTTATCTTTCAAATTGTAACGGCAATTTTTTTGTTGTTGCTTTTTCTTTTTTTTGTATCCCTAACCGTTGGATGTGAAGTAGCTTTTTTGTCCCTCCAGTCGAAAGACCTGGAGATTTTAAAAAAAGAAAAAAGCCGAATAGCAAAACTCATTCTTCGATACACAGATCTGCAAGGCAAACTTTTATCAACTGTAAAAAGTATTCGAATCCTGACCAATGTTTTTATTGTTATGATTGTAACAGTCTTTATTTATGGACATGTTAAAGAGCTTCCTTATCGTCATTTGATCTTTTTTGCTGAATTCATTGTTCTGGGTAATCTGATTTTTCTTTTTCACGAAAAACTTCCCAAGCTGATTATTCGTGAAAACCCCTTACGATATGCACGTTATATGGTAGGTGTGTTTTACATTTTAGAACATTTGGTACGCCCTTTTGCTACTTTTTTCATATCAAACAATTCCATCGTAAACGATAAAATTGTACAAAGCAGGTATAAACTATCCATTAATGAACTGGAAAACATTCTGGATCTAAACTCCTTAGAAACCGAGGAAGAAAAATCGTTGATCAAAGGCATCATGAATTTTGGTGATACAGATGTAAAAGAAGTTATGAAAAGTCGTGTTGATGTTGTTGCTGTAGATATAAATGATTCGTTTGAATCATTAAATGAAATAATTGTTTCAAGTGGATACTCAAGAATTCCTGTTTATGAAGATTCCTTTGATAATATTCGCGGTATTTTGTATGTCAAGGATCTTTGGCCTTTACTTTATAAAAATGGGGACGAATCTATCGAATGGGAAAAAATGTTACGACCTGCTTACTTCGTTCCGGAATCTAAAAAAATAAGAAGTCTTTTGCAGAATTTTAAAGATCAAAAAATCCATATGGCAATTGTAAATGATGAATATGGAGGAACACATGGCATTGTTACCTTAGAAGATATTCTTGAGGAAATTGTTGGTGAAATTGCAGATGAAAGCGATGATGAAGAATTATACTTCACAAAAATTGATGAAAATAATTACTTGTTTGAAGGTAAAATCTTATTAAATGACTTTGCAAAAATATTGGATATTGATGATAGTCT
>CAYSRH010000320.1:0-2981 GCA_964433245.1 uncultured Bacteroidales bacterium
GCTGCATAAAATAAATTGCCGGAATCCTTAGGTGTATTTATGGGACAGGGTACTATCTTTTACTAAGTCTCCTAATGACTTTGATTTTAGTTTTGAAACGATCATTTCATTGATTTCTTTCCAAAAGGGGCGAATAATACAGGAATCTGCTTCATTAGGACATTCAATTTTATCAATCAGGCAATTACTTAACAACAGGTTCCCTTCCAATATATTGAGAATGGTGTATATGTTCGTCTCATTCGCAGGCTTACTTAATACATAACCGCCAAACTTGCCCCTTTTTGCTGTGATAATATTATTTTTTCTTAACACCGAGAAAATATTTTCGAGATATTTCAGTGATATATTTTCTTTTTCTGCAATAATTTTAAGACTTACGGGTTTTTCGCCGTTTTCATTTAACATGATGGACATTCTTAATAATGCCCTTAAACCGTATCTTGAAAAAGTTGAAATAGTCATAATTATTTACTTAAGTTGAGCATTTTATCCAGCGATTCAAATGCTTTTTTCCTTATTGATTCTTGTATAGAAACCTGAGGTTCCATGTTGATTAATGTTTTATAGACATCTTTCTGTGAAATTTTTTTCATATTCACACAGACATGGGGGATACCCGGACTATAAAAGTCTTTCTCAGCAAAAATTTTTTTTAAGCGGTGAATCAGCCCAACCTCGGTACCAATGATATATGTTTTGTTTTTTGTTTCAGTAACAAGAGAAATCATGCCTTGCGTGCTTGCTGCATGGTCTGCCATATCAACAACCTCTTTTCTGCATTCAGGATGAACAATGACAAGAGCCTCAGGGTGTTTTTTTCTTGCTTCGGAGATGTTCTCTGTGGTGATGTTATCATGTACATAACAATATCCTTCGCCGGGAATGATCTTCTTTTTTGTGTGTCTTTGAACAAAACTTGCAAGATTCCGGTCAGGCACAAAAATAACTTCTTCGCAATCCAGTTTATTTACCAGAATATGGGCATTGGAAGAGGTGCAGCAGATATCACTTTCTGCTTTCACTTCAGCAGTTGAGTTAACATAACACATAACCAAAGCTTTGGGATTTTTTTTCTTTAGTGTCTTTAACTCGTGCTCGTCAATCATCCTCGCCATAGGACAATCAGCTTTAGGATTTGGATTTAATATTGTTTTTTGGGGAGAGAGAATTTTTGCTGTGTCTGCCATAAAGTGCACCCCGCAAAAGACAATTACATCTTCTTTTGCATCCCTGGCTTTATAGCTAAGGTCCAGAGAATCTCCGGTAAAGTCTGCAATATCTTGAATTTCTGTAGGTTGATAGTTATGAACTAGGACAATAGCATCCCGCTCTTTTTTTATAGCGTTTATTTCTTTCTGTAATTCTTTCGTATTCATATCGTTATATATTGCTGATAAAAAAATAAAATCATAGGACCATATAATTCATACAAAACTAATAGGAAAAAATAAAAAAAACAAAAAGAAAGGGAATTAATTATCAGGGATGATTTTATTGTTGCGTAGATAATTGAGTATTTCTTCTTTTTCTTCAGGCGAAAACCATTTAATTTCTTTGTCGCGATTAAACCAGCTTATTTGTCTTCTTGCATATCTTCGGGTATTTCGTTTGATGAGGGAGACTGCTTCTTCCAGCGAGATATCTCCCGAAAAGTGAGAAAAAATCTCTTTATATCCGACAGTATTCAGTGCATTGTGCCGGTATTTCATAAAAGGTTCATACAGGCTTTGGGCTTCGTCTAAAAGTCCGTTGGTCATCATTTTATCTACTCTTTTATTGATTCGTTCATGAAGGACAGCACGTTCTGTATTTAATCCGATCTTTATGATATGAAATGGTCGGTATTTTGATTTATTTTTAAGGAATGAAGAATAAGGTCGTCCGGCTTGTATTGTCACTTCAAGACCTTTGAGGATACGTTTATGATTCATCAGGTCAACAGTTTTATAATGGGTGGGGTCAATTTTTTTTAACATATTTCGCAGCGCTTCGATTCCTTCCTGTTTGAATTTGTCTTCCAGTTCTTTTCTGAGAGATATATCAGGTGAAGGAATATCGTCAATTCCTTTGCAAACAGCATCTACATACATGCCTGATCCACCGGTGAGGATAACTGGATTTTTTTTTTGAAAGAGTATGGAAAGGAGTTTCAATACATCAACTTCATATTGGTATGCATTATAATATGTATCAAAAGGTTTGTGTTGAATGAAATGATGAGGAACTTCTTCTAATTGTTTTTTTGTTGGAACAGCTGTTCCTATATTCAGACCTTTATAAAACTGTCTTGAATCACACGAGATAATTTCGGTTTTCAGGAATCTGGCAATATCAATGGCAATATCAGTTTTTCCTATAGCCGTGGGACCAACAATAACAACAAGAAAATCAGTTTTTTGTTGGGGTGTCATAGGCAAAATTGTTAGAACAGGTCGTCATCATCGTCATCATCGTCATCATTTCCTATATCTTCAAGATTGTCAATATCTGCAAGTTCATCAAGATTGTCGTCTTCTTCAAAAAAATCATCTTGCTCTTCTAAAGAAAAAGTGTCTGATTCTGAGGGTTTCTTTTTGTTTCCTTCTTTTTTTCTTATGACAACACCAAATTCATCAACCATTAAGGTTTGGGGGGGAGGGTCTCCATGTCCATCAATACAATTGATTGTATTGAATTCTTCATCGTTTTTATCGTCTCTGCTATCTGAAACTTCCATATAAAATGAGCGGTCCGAAAAGAAATCGAAAAGGTAGGACATGCGTTGTCCCTCCTCATCAAGGAATTCTTCAATAACAGATTCCTCCATTTTATGTATTGGCATTTTTGATACGAGGTCATCCCCTATATCTATTAGAGTGATCTCTTCTTTTCTTTCCCACTCTTTATCACATAAAAAGAAAGAAGCCATATATTCTTTTTCATAATTCAACTCTTTTTGGATGATTTTATGGAAATCCAGAAATGTTTTTTCCGAATGA
>CAYSRH010000321.1:0-2980 GCA_964433245.1 uncultured Bacteroidales bacterium
AAAATCACAAAAAGAGCTTACGGAGATGGTGTCATTGCAGGGTATGGGCATGTAAACGGTCGTTTGGTATTTTGTTATGCACAGGACTTCACAGTGATGGGTGGGTCTTTGGGTTCCGTTCATGCACAAAAGATTGCAAAGATACAGGATATGGCCTTAAAAATGGGGGCTCCTATCATTGGACTGATCGATTCGGGAGGTGCCAGAATTCAGGAAGGGATTGCTTCATTGGCAGGATATGCCGGCATTTTTAAGAGAAACGTAAAGGCTTCGGGAATTATTCCACAGATATCTGTGATTCTTGGTCCTGCTGCCGGTGGTGCTGTATATTCACCTGCTCTGACGGACTTTATCTTTATGGTGGCAAAGACCAGTTACATGTTTGTTACCGGTCCTTCGGTAGTAAAAGAAGTGCTTAATGAAGATGTTACGTACGAAGATCTTGGCGGCGGAGAAGTCCACGCAACAAAAAGTGGTGTATCGCAATTCCTGTATGAGGATGAAGAAAATGCTATTCTCGGTATAAAACGCCTGCTATCCTTTCTTCCTTCGAACAATATGGACAACCCTCCTTTCATTGACACAAATGATGATCCCGACAAAGTTGACAAGAAAATACGGGATATTGTTCCTGATGATCCCAACAAGCCTTACGATGTAAAAGAAATAATCAGCAGGATCGTGGACAATGGACGTTTTTTTGAAGTAGCAGAGAACTATGCCCAAAGTGTTGTTGTCGGTTTTGCAAGACTCAATGGAAAATCAATCGCCATTGTTGCCAATCAGCCGAAAGTACTGGCGGGCACCTTGGATATTGACTCGTCCATGAAAGCAGCCCGTTTTGTAAGGACCTGTGATTGTTTTAATATTCCCATTTTAACATTGGAAGATGTTCCGGGTTTTCTGCCGGGAATCAACCAGGAACATGGTGGTATTATCAAACACGGAGCCAAATTAATCTATGCTTACGCCGATGCGACAGTCCCTAAAATTACCGTTATCCTGCGTAAATCATACGGTGGTGCTTATTGTGTGATGAACAGCAAAAACCTTGGCGGAGATTTTAATTTTGCCTGGCCTACGGCTGAAATAGCTGTAATGGGACCTGAAGGCGCTGTTGCAATACTGAACAGAAAGGAGCTTCAGGAATCCGATGATCCTGCAGTAACAAAGAAAGAATTGGCAGCAAATTACCGCAATGAAATCGCCAATCCTTATATTGCTGACGAGCGCGGCTATATTGATGAGGTCATTGATCCTGCCCTGACACGAAGAAAACTTATAAGGGCTTTTGAAGCACTTGAAAACAAACATCTTAATATTCCGGAAAGAAAACACGGAAATGTGCCTTTGTAATTAGTTGGCAGGGGGGTAAAATTCTACATGTCCTGACTGTAAGTCATACATGCCCCCTACTATTATAATTTGTTTTTTCTCTGCCATATCACGGAGTATTTTGCTCTTCTCCATGATATGTTCAATAGAATTGAATACATTGTGTTTTGCTATGCATTGCAAAGTTGCCTGCTCGTCAGTTTCCAATCCTTCATCACAACAAGCTGTTTTATGTTCTTCAACAGCAGGCTGAATTTTATCAAGCAAGCCCGTTAAATGTCCTAACTTTATTCCCTGATACGCACTTGTGATAGCTCCACAGCGTGTATGCCCCAAGACAAGCAGAAGCTTTGTTCCTGCTACTTTACAGGCATACTCCATACTCCCCAATATATCATCATTCACAATATTGCCGGCAATACGTATGCTGAAAATATCACCAAGCCCCTGATCAAAAATCAATTCAGCCGATGTTCTTGAATCAATACAACTTAAAATAGTAGCAAAGGGGTACTGTTGCTCACAGGTTTCATTGGCTTGCTTTAAAAGATGACGGTCTTCCATCAAATTTTTGACAAAGCGCTGGTTCCCCTGTTTCAATATTTCCAAAGCCTTTTCAGGTGTCAGTTGCGCCTGTGTTTCTTTTGTCTGTGTCCTCATCAATTAAACGATTTCCGTTTCAGGTATTTTGTTGTTTTTTTATCACTAAAATGACACAAATTCATTATAAATCTGTATCAGGGGAGTTAAAAGAATAGCTATAGCTGTTTGGTATCAGTTCGAGATATTCTTTTTCCGTTGCATTAGAAAGACAAGCATCAATGATTTCCTTTCCTTTTTTAGACAGGTCTTTTTTCTGATAATTTTCCAATTCTTTATGGAAGAACTCTGTTAATATTTTTGCTCCTTCATCATAACCATCTTCGCCAACATCAGGTTGTTTATAAACTTTCAGGAAACGAGACGGTATCTTTGATCCTTCAATGGTCAGGTAATTCAATTCATAACCCAACAATGGGCATCTTGCCGGTTGGTACTGATTTGATTTAAGATTGGCATTCCCCCGTCGTGTCAGATATTCACGCATTAACAATTGTGGTCTGAATCCAACTTTCCAAACGCCAATGTGTTGGTTTGGCACCAGCACATAATTTACCCGTGGGGTATCAATAATCTGATCCAGAATCATATTGGCATGTTGAATCAACTCCCCGGTAACAAATGGCCAATAAGAGCCGACGCCTTCACTTTCCATTTTTCCTTCACTAACAATACTTGGATTTGCATATCCCCTCGGAGCAACCAAACGCCACAACCATGCCAATGCAGGAGGCAGGACATGGAACATTCCCATAATTGCATAAGACGGTTTGTCAGGAGTAAAAGGCGGTGTCCGGACACCAAAACTTCTCACATCAACTTTTACCGGTTTTTTTACTACCCCGGGAACAATATCTCTGGGAACAACGACCCTGGGGTTCTGACATTTTTTCCCGGGCGTATCTTCAATATGTTCCCATATCAATGCAGTAGATTCTGGTTTTGTATCAATATTAATGAAAAGCAGGGGGCTGTTGCGATTTTCGATCGTCAGTTTTTCCATCGCGGGGTCATCCCCATACCCGGTTACACTATCGGTACGAAT
>CAYSRH010000322.1:0-1328 GCA_964433245.1 uncultured Bacteroidales bacterium
GCAAATAAATTTAAAACACAGTTTGTAGAAAGCACACTCAATAACACCACAACTGATTTCATTCATTTTTATCAAATGATTGACCTTCTGATCATTGATGATGTTCAGGAATTTGCCGGAAAAACCAAAACACAAGATGCGTTTTTTCATATATTCAATCACCTGCAACAATCAGGAAAACAATTAATCTTAAGTTCCGACAAGCCTCCTGTTGATCTTAACGGGCTGGAACAAAGGCTCCTTAGCCGTTTTAAGTGGGGGCTTTCAGCTGAAATACAAATGCCGGATTATCAAACCAGGGCTGACATATTAAAACAAAAAACATATCATGACGGGATTGTTCTTTCTGATGAGATCATTGATTATATTGCTACACACATAACCTCTAATGTCAGGGATCTGGAAGGAGCTTTAATTTGTCTTTTAGCTCAATCAACCTTCAATAAAAGAGAGATTACATTGGATCTTGCCAAAAATATGATCGATAAAGTAATCAAGAATACAAGAAAAAATATATCCATTGATTATATTCAAAAAGTCGTTTGTTCTTATTTTAATGTTCCTCTTGAATTGGTTCATTCCAAAACACGAAAAAGAGAAATTGTTCAAGCCAGGCAGGTTTCCATGTTTTTTTCGAAGCATCTCACCAAATCTTCTTTATCTTCCATCGGTTCCCAAATCGGAGGAAAGGATCACGCAACCGTATTACATGCTTGCAAAACCATTGCAAACCTAATGGAGACAGATAAAAAATTCAAAATTCAGGTTGAGGACATTGAAAAAAAGCTTAAGTTTTAATGCATCATTTATCTGCTGTATCAAAAGTATGACCGTGACCACAATATAAATACAAGACTGTTGTGCATGGAAAAAAAAGGATCATATAAAACAATTTCTAACATAGCAAGTGGTCTGTATAAAGAAAAAGGGTCAAAATTCATGGGCTTTGTTCATCCCGTCAAAACTATAGATGAAGCAAAAAAAATCACCGCAGACTATAAACAAAAATACCATAATGCCAGACATCATTGTTTTGCTTACATTATAGGAACAGAATATCAACATGAACGAGCCTATGATGACGGAGAGCCACAACATTCCGGTGGTTCACCTATACTTGGACAAATTAAATCATTCGAACTGACCAATACATTATTAATTGTTGTACGCTACTTCGGGGGAACTAAACTTGGTGTCAGCAACTTAACAAATGCTTATAAACAAGCGGCGGGTAACACATTGCAAAACGCCAAAATTACAGAACAAAATATTCAGGAATATTTCACCCTCCAATGCCCGCATAACCAAATACAAATATTTTACCGGAT
>CAYSRH010000322.1:1338-2978 GCA_964433245.1 uncultured Bacteroidales bacterium
GATTGCTTCCATAATACCTATCAACATTATTAATCAGGATCTTTCTGAAGAAGCAATATTAACTATTTCTGTACCGAAAAAAAATGTGAAAAATTTCATAAATAAAATACAACAAACCCCGATCAATATAAAAGAATAAATAATGTAAACAGAATCTCTGAAAAAAAACATGTTTTATTTTTAAAAAAATCCGTACTTTAGATGCATCATAACAAACCTGGAATTATCCTGTAGAACAACAGCAGATATGGCAATAAAAAACAAAAGTCTGGTATCAATTAATGACTACACAAAAGATGAGTATCTAACAATTATGGATTTTGCACAGACATTTGAAAAAAATCCTGTGCAAAACATTCTGCAAAACAATGTTATTGCCACACTCTTTTTCGAACCCAGCACAAGGACCCGTCTAAGTTTTGAAAGTGCGATCACACGACTGGGAGGAAAATTCATCGGCTTTGCAGACAGCAGAACATCCAGTGTGGCCAAAGGAGAATCTTTAAAAGACACGATCAAAACTGTCAGCAATTATTGTGATCTCATTGTTATGCGACATTACCTTGAAGGAAGTGCTCGTTATGCCAGTGAAATATCTTCAGTTCCTGTCATTAATGCCGGAGACGGCACCAACCAGCATCCGACACAAACGTTGCTGGATCTTTATTCCATAAAAAAAACACAAAACACATTAGACAATCTTCATATTGCATTGATCGGCGATTTAAAATATGGAAGGACTGTGCATAGCTTACTCATAGCCCTCAGTCATTTCAATACTACTTTCCATTTTGTTGCACCGGAAGAATTAAAAATGCCGGACGAATATAAATCGCTATTGTCCGGACTGGGGCTTCCATTTTACGAGTACACAGAGATTGAAGCTGCGATTGACAAAGTGGATATTATTTACATGACACGCATACAAAAAGAAAGATTTAATGAGCCTATGGAATATGAAAAAACAAAAAATTCATTTATTCTTAAAGAAAAAATGCTGGTCAACACAAAAGAAAACACACGGATACTTCATCCCCTTCCGAGAGTCAACGAGATCAATCAGGAAATAGATGATAGTAAAAAAGCTTATTATTTCCAACAAGCTTTAAACGGAGTATATATTCGACAAGCACTTATAACAAGAATACTGGGACTCATCTAAAGATTAATGGTTCAATGACAACAAAGAAAAATTATTTACGGGTAAATGCCCTTGAGAATGGAACGGTTATAGATCATATACCGGCAGATAAACTTTTTGATGTAATCACCATTCTTAGCCTTGACAAGATATGTTCTATGATTACATTTGGCAAGAATCTCGACAGTAAGAAATTCGGAAAAAAAGCAATCGTTAAAATTGACAGCCATTTTTTTAAAAAAGAAGATATCGACAGGATCGCTTTGGTTGCACCCGAAGCAAGACTTAATATCATTAAAAATTATAAGGTTTCTGAAAAATGGAATGTTGAAGTTCCAAATTCCATTGTAGGAATTGTCAAATGTGCAAATCCCAATTGCATCACCAACCACGAAAAGATAACAACCCATTTCGAGTTAACTAAGCAGCACCCTCTTTCCGTACGTTGTATTTACTGTGAAAAAATTACTCCGGAAGAGCAAATGGAAATTATTTAGAA
>CAYSRH010000323.1:0-2974 GCA_964433245.1 uncultured Bacteroidales bacterium
TCTGCATTAATTTGAGCGGTATGGTTTTCCCTTCATAATAACAACAGGTAAATAATTTCACTTCATGTTCACGAAAAAATAACAGCAAAGACAATATATCATCATATTGCTCAAGCGTATCTTCAGAAAGCCGGAAAAAAACAGCTGCATGTGATGCTGTATTGATATTAAAGAACTGCTTTTTTCGTTTTAATCTCCGGAATTTCTGTCGTAACAAAAAATGCCCAAAACAAATTCTTGTTTTTTTCAAAAACATGATATAACTATATAAAGAAAAGCAAAGATAATAAACTATGCATGGCAATAGTCACTATACTATGTATTTTTCATTTCCACCATTGTTAGAAAATCATCTTCATTGATGATATTTACCCCCAGTTTTCTTGCTTTTTCAATTTTTACAGGTCCTACTCCTTCTCCCGCCAACAAATATTTTGTTTTTGATGACACAGAGGATGCATTTCTTCCTCCATGTTGTTCAATCAAATCTTTCATTTCTTCTCTTGAATGATCAGAGAATGTTCCTGATATGACAACAGATGCTCCATCCAATATATTTTTTTGTGGTGACTCTGTTTGATTTTTATTTTCGTCATACAATGTCAATCCGGCATCTTTCAATCTTTCTATTATTTTTTTGTTTTCATCCCGACCAAAGTATGATGCAATACTGGCAGCAATTACATCACCTACTTCATTAATACCAACAAGTTTATCATATCCTGCATGCATTAAGCGGTCAATATCCGGAATTGACTTTACAACCCGTTTGGCTACAGTGATACCCACATGCCTTATTCCCAAAGCATAAAGCAAACGGAAGAAAGGTAGTTGTTTTGATTTTTGAATGCTGGCAAGAATATTCTCTGCTGATTTTTCACCAAATCTCTCCAATTGCTCAATATCTTCCTTTTTTAAAAAATAAAGGTCCGCAACATCTTTAATCAATCTTTTATCGTAAAAGGCATCAACTGTGGCTTCTGCTATATTGATATTCATTGCATCGCGGCTGACAAAATGCTTGATCTTTCCTTTTATCTGGGGAGGGCATCCATTTTCATTGGGACAGAAATGTATAGCTTCTCCCTCTTTTTTTATCAAAGGAGTTTGACATTCAGGACATGTTGAAGGAAATTCCAGAATAACAGAATCTTTTTTTCGGAGTGTTTTGTCAACCCCGACAATCTTAGGAATGACATCTCCTCCTTTTTCGATATATACATGATCTCCTATATGAATATCAAGTGTCTTTATTTGTGTGGCATTATGCAAAGAAGCCCTTTTTACAGTACTACCTGCCAAAGATACGGGGTCAAGGTTTGCCACCGGAGTAACAGCTCCCGTACGCCCTACCTGGAAATCTACCGACAGTAATTTTGTTTTGACTTGTTCTGCTTTAAACTTATAAGCAATGGCCCATCTCGGTGATTTGGCGGTCACCCCGAGACGTTCTCTCTGTTTATAATCATTCACCTTAATCACAACACCATCTATTTCAAAAGGCAAATCTTTTCTCACTGTTTCCGTTTGCTCCAAAAAAGAAAACACTTCTTTCTCCAACTGAAACAGTTTAATTTCCGGCGGCGTTTTGAAGCCCCGGGATTTCATCCACTGAATATTTTCAAAATGCTTATCAGAAGGCAATTTTTCTCCTAACAGGTAATAAAAAAAAGCATCCAAAGGTCTTTTTGCTACCTCGGATGAATTTTGCAGCTTGATACTTCCTGAAGTTGCATTCCGGGGATTGGCAAATGGAACTTCCCCTGAAGAAACACGATTTTCATTAAAAGCAATAAAATCCTGCTTTTTCATCAGTATTTCACCTCTCATATAAAATTTTCCGGAAATATGATTGCCCTGTAAAACAATTGGAACAGAACGAATGGTTTTTACATTGGCTGTCACATCATCCCCTACTTCTCCATCTCCTCTTGTTAATGCTTGTTGCAACCCGCCATCTTCATACAACAAACTAATGGATACACCATCATATTTGTATTCACAAGTATATTCAACAGGTTCGGAAATGCTTTTTTTGATACGTTGAAAAAAGGAAGACAATTCTTCTTCTGAATAAGTATTTGCCAGAGATAGCATAGGAAAAGCATGGGGCGCCTGTTCAAATACCTTATTCACATCACTGCCGATACGATCCGTAGGAGAATAGGGATCTTTCAGCTGAGGGAATTGTTGTTCTAATTCTTCCAACTCTTTCATTAACAAGTCATACTCCTGGTCACTTATCAGGGGTTGTGACAAAACATAATACTGGTAATTATGCTTATGCAGGGCTTGTGTAAGCTCCTGCATTCGTTCTTTTGCATCTTCTTGTTTCATAATCACTGATTGTTTTGAAAGCCTAAAAATAATAAAATCAAAAAGATCGATTCTATTCGTGTAATAAAATATTATAGTATAAATTTGTAAAATAATAAAGCAGGCCGTTCTATCGCTTACATAGTTTTCTGTGTAAGAGGAAAGTCCGGACAACACAGGGCACCGTACTTCTGAAAGAGAAGATATCTGTGAGGGTATAGTAGCGAAGAAGAAAATAACCGTCCGCCTCTGGCGGATAAGGGTGAGAAGGTGAGGTAAGAGCTCACCGGTTCCGGTGGTGACACCGGAAGCTGTTCGCCTTATGGGTTGCAAGACCACATATACCGGCAAATAAGGGCTGCCCGCCCGTGCCGGGGGGTAGGTCGCTAATCCCTGACAGCAATGCCAGGGTTAGATAAATGATAGAAGCCTAATTTATTAGGTACAGAATCCGGCTTACAGGCCTGCTTTTTCTCTTTGATCCCTATACCTATATTGTGTCATACTCATCATGATCAATGAAACGGCAATAATGAGCATTCCTATAAGCGAAAATATATCAGGACTTTCATCGGGCAGTATCATCCAGCTCAGGAAAGCACCAAATACAGGAATGATAAACTTCCAGATGTTCAGATCAGAAACTTTCACTTCCGGA
>CAYSRH010000324.1:0-2973 GCA_964433245.1 uncultured Bacteroidales bacterium
ATAATGTCCTTTTTGGCGAGCTTTTGCTTATAATTGCCGAAGGCTTTCATGGTTTGTCTTGCTCCTTGCGCATTTTGTTGCTTGTTTTTTTACTTTTATTCTATTTTATTTGATATTTTATGGTCTTTCTATTTAGTACTATTTTCCCTCAGATGCTTATAAAGAAAAAAAATGATTTGCTCAAAATTATAGGGACTGATTGATTTTTGAATGTGAATGCGAAGATCATTTTTTTCACCTGATTTTTTCCATTATGATCCTTTATTGTGACTTTCATCTTTTATAGTCCTCGATTTTTGGCATCTGCGTTTTACATATTTAAAGGAAAAATTCTCTTACTCTTGTACTCTATAAATATTTAAGTATCATTACTAATAAATATATAACTATCTTTGTTGGAGCAAAAAATGACTATGTTAAATTTTAGTAATAGGGACGCGGGAGGCGAACAAGGTAGTGAGTCGCAATTTGCGGTCTTTGGGCACTTACGGACCTATTATCGCCTTTTGGAGCGGTTAGCGAAATTAAAGGATGAGCTAAAGGCGCTTGAGGCAAATCTAGACGGGAAAGAGGAGGGTGATTCTGTTGCCGAAGAAAAGAGAGCGCTTGCGGATTTAACGCACCGCATCCGGGCACATACCGCACTTATTTCCGAGCTTTACGACCAAATCCCCCCGTCTTATGACTATTATTCCTTGCTGTTCGAATTACAGAAGCAGCAACGGGAGTTAAAGCACTTGGAGCGGAAGTATCGAAAAGATAAGATCCGCGAGGGTGCCTTTCAAGCCAAAAGGACCGCCCTTCGGCAGAAAATCAGCGAATTGGAAAAAAAATTACGTCACGTTCTGACCCTTGCCCATGAATATCTCGGCTATTTACGCTCTCAATTACATGCTTTAGAGGATACCCGGGTAACCCTTAAGAGAAAATATTATACTGGGGAGGTTTCCAAGGAGGCGTATGCTGAGCTCAAAGTGGAATTGGAAAAGAAAAAGGAGCATTTGCGGGAAAGATTGAAATATACAAATAAGCACATCATAAGGTTACTCAAAAAATCTACACACTCAGGTTAAATAATCTCATACACTCATTCCTGGATATTAGATATTCATGTCATTTCGTAATTAATTCTAAGTTCTCGTCTTTAATTCTGCCCAATTTGTTTAAAAGTAGAGATTTCGGTCATAGGATCAACCTCCTCTTATACAATGGATTAAAGGTAGTCTTTTATATTAAAACTTTCTGCTTATTGTAAATCTCTTGAAAATTTATTAAATTTGTGGAGAAATTCAACCAGGGTTTCGGTATCCTCCGGGAAGGTGAAAATCGCGGGAAGTATAGCATCTAAAAGGTCTATCAGTTCATTCCATAACCCCTCGTTCATATGGCTTACCCGGTAAATTTTGGTCAGTAAAAAAAGGGCCAAGCGTTCCTTTTGAGCTTTCGGGAGCTGCTTTACCATGTTATGCTCGTGCTGCTGTTCCCATTCAATTCTTTTCCGCAGCATGCGCAGCTCGCTTAAGGCACTGCTAAGGTTCGGCTTATCCAAGATTTCGGTTACAACCGTTTTCAGAACCATCTGCCGAACCGAGGGGGTAAAAAGGTCAATGTCCAGTTTCTCGGTCACCAGCTCAATGAGGTTTGCTTTAACCTCCTCGGAATTAAGCGCAGTGGTGGAGGGTCTATATCCATAGGTTTTCAGCAAGTTGTCCAGCTGTTTGTTGTAGCTAAAGTCGGGGGTAAACACATTCAATTGAAGGGTCTGGGGATACTCCAAAATCTGCATGGTAATTGCAAGATACAAGGCGCAATTATAGAGCACGGAAATATCCAATCGTAACCTAACCTTTTGCATAATCCGGAAGGCAATGCGCGTGATAATCGGGTGAACTTCAAGATTGGCGGAGATTTGGCGGAGATTGCGCTGACTTTTACAGAGATACAGAAGCTTGCGGTATCGGGAGTAAAGGCGGTAAAACACGGGACCCTCCATCTTGTCTTCGAGAAGAGCATAAGGAAAGCGCTGGGTTAGCCGTTTGGGTGTCGATTTATAGATGTTCTTATAGGTAAAATAATAGGCTAAGTTGATTAAAGCGGCAATATATGGTTGCTGGGTCCTCCGAGTTCGTGTGGTCCGCGTGGTCCGCTTGATCTGCCGAGTATGGGCAGGGCGATCTGGAAAAGTAAGGAAAAAAGTAAGACATTTGTGGAGCATGCGGGCAAAAAAAGACGGGTCCAAGAAGGCGTCAAATTTCAGTCGATAATGGTGGGCAAATTGAAGCAATTGGTCGCTATAACGAGCTTTTATGGTGTTTCGGTAAATGGCGGTCAGATTGGGCGGAAGTTTGCGGGCTTCAAATTCTTGTATTCCTTTCTGAAACGAAGTTTCCAGCTCTTGTTTAAACGGGCGGGCCGTTTTCGGAATGAGGGCCTCAAGATCGGCACTAATAAGTATGTCATAATTATCCAAGATCCGGACATTAACGGTCTTTTGACGGACAGATTCGAACCTGTCTTTTTCCAAATGAATGCGAAACAGAACCTCAAATTGGGCTCGGAGGCTCTTATCGGTCTTTCGGATATAGGCGGACTGAAAGGTCACTAATGCCATATTGTGTTTCAGGTCATGAATGCGAATCGCTACAAACTCGTGATGGGCACGGTAAAATTTCTCTTGCTCCGGCGTAAGTTCTTCTTTCAAATTAATGGAGCCCGCTTTCATTTTAAGTCGCATAGCTTATCACCTCTGGGCGCGCACTGCCTGGGAATTCGTGTGGATGCGCATCCTACTTTACTTTAATATATTCTTCATTAAGGTTTGGTGCTTATAAAGAATTATTCAGTGTGTAATAAATAGATTGTGCTTGGTGGAGGGCAATGAATATTTTGTCTTTTGGTTATTACAATCCCATCTCAAATTGTCCTTGGGCGAATGCATAGTTGGATGCGATCGTGGATTTGGGAATCTATAAC
>CAYSRH010000325.1:0-2965 GCA_964433245.1 uncultured Bacteroidales bacterium
CGAGATCGTTTCACGTGACTGGAGTTCAGACGTGTGCTCTTCCGATCTGCTGCTCTTCCGGCTGCCAGCAAACCTGCCGGTCCGGCACCTATAACGATTACATCAAAATGATCCATACCTTCGTAAAAAATATTATACTTTTACCGGAGAGCCTTCTATGGGATTCGAACCCATGACCTGTTCATTACGAGTGAACCGCTCTGGCCGACTGAGCTAAGAAGGCTTTTGTTTTTCTTTTATAAAAGCAATCCTTTGTAACAATGTCGGATGAGAGTAGTTGATAAATACGTATGCCGGATGTGGTCTCAGGTTACTCAGATTTTTCACAGATAATTTTTTGAGGGCAGATACAAGTGCGTCTCCCAATCCTTTTTGCACAGCATAAGCATCTGCTTCGTATTCATTTTTCCGGGACAGCATATTCATAAATATTCCAATCAATGTTGACAGAGGACTGTAGAGTATTCCAAAGGCAATCAATCCCAAATGAAAGCTATGTTCTTCGGCACCGAGTGCATGGCTTAATACCTCATTATTAAGGAAATAGCCAAGCAAAAAGAACATCACCCCGGTTTGCATAATGCTGATGAAAAGTGATGTCAGGATATGTTTTTTCTTATAATGCCCAATTTCATGCGACAAAACAGATAGAATTTCATCATTGTCCATCTCATTGATAAGTGTGTCGAACAAGACAATACGCTTTTTGGGACCCAGACCGGTAAAGTAAGCATTCGCTTTTGTTGATCTTTTTGAACCATCAATCACATAAATATTTTTCAGTTGGAATCCGGCTTTCTTTGAAAAATCTTCAATTGCAGAACGCAGGCTACCTTCTTCCAATGGTGTCTGCTTATTGAATAAAGGCACGATCAAATTGGAATAAAACATCAGCATAAAAACAGAGAACAAAACCACAAGGCCCCACGCATAAAGCCAGAAATAAGCACCGGCAGAGTGAAAAAACCAGATCAGTAAACTCAACAAACCGCCTCCAATAATTGCCGTTAATGCCCAGCCTTTTATTTTATCTGTAATAAAAGTTTTGGGTGTTGTTTTATTGAATCCGTAGCGTTCTTCTATGATAAATGTATCATACCATGAAAATGGCATTGTAAGAATATCCAGAACAATAAATAAAACAGCAAAAAAAAGTAGCGCCATCAATATCGGATGTGAGGTATATTCACGCACCCATTCATCAACAAAAGCAAAACCATCAAAGAAGAGCATCAATAGAATGATAATCATACTAAAAGACTCCGTAATAATCCCGAAGCGTGTGCTTTCACGCTCATACCGTTGTTGTTTTGTATATTTTTCCTGATCATAAATATCTTTGACTTCATCAGGCAATTTATCTGTCCAGCGTGTCGCATTCAGGTAATCCATCAAACGGCTGAGCAGAAACTCAAAAATTATAATTCCAACAATCACATAAAAAATAATCTGTTCCATATCTTCTTTTTTTTATTTATGCAAATGTACTCAAAAAATTAATTTTTGTCGGACACTACTGTTTGATAATAAATAATAACAGCTTATATTTACATTTTATTAATTAAACATCATCAAATTTATATCCACTATGAAACAGACCATGTCTGAGATTATTATTGAGACACACACGCAGCAATGATTAAAATGTGTACCCAATCGAAGGCATAGTCACAAATTTTAAAAACATGAAAATTGAATTGAAAAAAAATTGCAAGTATGCAATGTTGGTTCCCACAAGCATGGGAATCCGGATCACACCTGTAAACGGACAACCCGTCCATTGCAGTGATACTTTTAAGATGCATGCCACAAGTGCAGAAACCAATGTTGCCAGTGTGTCGTCTTACCTGGGATTACCGGTAAAAGTCCTTACAACATTTGTAAAAGACAGTGCCATCGCCCGCTTGATCAAAGATAATCTGGCAGGCAGGCACATGGACTATGAAGGTGTTGAACGTGAACAGGAAAGCCCCTGGGGATATCGCCATCAAATCAATATTGCCGACAGTGGTTATGGATCGAGAGGTCCAAGGGTGTTGAATGACAGAGCCGGAGAAGTAGGAAGAAGTCTCAGCGTAAAGGACTTTGACCTGGACAGGATTTTTGGTGAGGAAGGTGTGCAGATCATGCATCTTTCAGGATTGATCGGAGCGCTTTCAAAAGACACCAGCAAATTTTGCCTTGAATTGGCAAGAGCTGCAAAAAAATATGGAACAAAAGTATCTTTTGATCTCAATTACCGGGCATCTTTTTGGAAAGGAAGAGAAAAAGAGTTGTCAGAAATATTTTCAGAAATTGCGAGTGTTTCAGATATACTCATAGGCAATGAGGAAGACTTTCAGCTTTGTCTCGGAATAAAAGGACCCGAAGCCGGAGGGAAAGGTATTGGAGATAAAATTGAAGGCTTCAAAGGAATGATTGAAAATGTCAAAAAAGCATATCCCGCAACACAAGTATATGCAACTACATTGCGTGAAGTAGTCAGCACCAACAGTCACTTGTGGGGAGCTATCATGTCTGCCGGTGACAAATACCATGTTGTTGAACCACGTGAAATTGTTGTATTGGATCGGATTGGCGGTGGCGATGGTTTTGTTGGCGGCATGTTATACGGCATTCTGAAAGGATGGGACGAAGAGAAATGGATACAGTTTGGCTGGGCAACAGGAGCTTTCGCAACTACTATGTTAACAGATTACGGACAACCCGCAGATGAAGATCAGGTTTGGAGTATCTGGGCAGGCAATGCCAGGGTTAAAAGATAATAACAGCAAACAATTAAACTAAAAAAGAGAGACTCACTTTATGTAAGTCTCTCTTTTTTTTAATTCTTTTGGAACTACCCTTATTTTAGTGGTAAAATATTTATATTATATTAAACTGTGTTTAAGTATTGTTTTTTTTATTGAAAAATAAAATACAACATATAAACTACAAATAAACTACATTAAACTATATTTCAACT
>CAYSRH010000326.1:0-1241 GCA_964433245.1 uncultured Bacteroidales bacterium
GTTAAGGGATTATATTTTCATGGTTTTGGCTTTCAATCTTACAGATGTAAATCTAAAAAACAAACGATAAACCTTACATGGCGGAATACTAATTTCTGTATCTTTGTTGATAAATCGATTATTATCATAATCTTTGCAGCAAACAAAGAAATGTATTATGTCAATACAGGAAGTAGCAAAGGATCGCATATTGATTCTTGATGGTGCGATGGGATCAATGCTCCAACGCTATAAATTAGAAGAACAAGATTTTAGGGGAACGATTTTTACACACAGCAAAGCTGACCTGAAAGGCTGCAATGACTTGCTTGCCTTAACGCAGCCGGAAATACTAAAAGAAGTCCATCAACAATACCTTGAAGCAGGTGCTGATATTATTGAAACCAATACTTTCAATGCAACATCCATTTCTTTGGCTGATTACCAGCTACAGGATTATGTCTTCCAGATTAATCTTGAAGCCACAAAAATTGCCAAAAGCATCGCAAACGCCTACACCCAAAAGACGCCCGAAAAACCCAGATTTGTTGCCGGATCCATGGGACCTACAGGGAAAACAGCTTCCCTTAGTCCTGATGTGAACGACCCCGGCAAACGTGCCATCACATTTGATGAACTAAAAATAGCCTATAAGCAACAGGCACATGCGTTAATTGAGGGAGGTGCCGACCTGCTTTTGATAGAAACTATTTTCGACACACTCAATGCCAAAGCAGCACTCTTTGCGCTGGATGAAGTTTTTGCTGAAATAAACAGGCAGCTTCCCATCATGGTTTCTGGAACCGTCACCGATGCATCCGGAAGGATATTGTCGGGACAGACAGTCGAAGCATTTCTGGTCAGCATGTCGCACATGCCCCTGTTTTCTATCGGACTCAACTGTTCCTTTGGTGCAGACCTTATGCTGCCACACATAGAAATCTTATCCGAAAAAGCTCCGTTTTTTATTAGTGCCCACCCCAATGCTGGTCTCCCCAACGAGATGGGAGACTACGACCAGAGTTATACGCAAATGGCAGCATTGGTAGAGCCTTTTATGAAAAAAGGCTTGGTCAACATCATCGGTGGATGCTGTGGCAGTCAGCCCGGACACATCAAAGCCATTGCCGAAACAGCAAAAAAATACGCACCAAGAGAACTCAAAGAAAAAATAAACATCTCCTCCTATAGCGGATTGGAGCCATTGTATGTAAAGCCAGACAACAACTTTATCAACATTGGGGAACGCTGTAATGTAGCGG
>CAYSRH010000326.1:1251-2962 GCA_964433245.1 uncultured Bacteroidales bacterium
GTCGAGAAAATTTCTACGACTCATCAAAGAAGAACAATACGAAGAGGCATTAGAAATTGCTCGTCAACAAGTGGAAGATGGCGCCCACATCATCGACGTGAACCTGGACGATGGTCTTATTGATGCCGTGGAGATTATGCCAAAATTTCTGAATTTAATAGCTTCAGAACCCGATATCGCCAAAGTACCTGTCATGATAGACAGTTCCAAGTTTGATGTGATAGAAGCCGGACTGAAATGCCTGCAAGGCAAATGCATCGTCAACTCAATCAGCTTAAAAGAAGGGGAAGAGAACTTCATCCGACAGGCACAAACCATCAGAAAATATGGTGCTGCCGCAGTTGTGATGGCTTTCGATGAAAAAGGACAGGCCGATTCTTTTGAACGAAGGATTGAAATTTGTAAAAGGGCTTACTTTCTTCTCACTGAAAAAATACAATTCCCCCCTGAAGATATCATTTTTGATCCCAATGTTCTGACTGTTGCAACAGGAATAGAGGAGCATAACAATTATGCCGTTGACTTTTTTCGCTCTGTAGAATGGATCAGACAAAACCTGCCCCACGCAAAAATAAGTGGTGGCATCAGCAATGTTTCCTTCTCTTTTCGGGGGAACAATACCGTTCGCGAAGCCATGCACTCCGTGTTTCTCTACCATGCCATAAAAAAAGGACTGGACATGGGGATTGTCAATCCTGCCATGCTGGAAATTTATGACAACATACCGTCAGAACTGCTGGAACGTGTTGAAGATGTAATCCTGAATTGCCGGGACGATGCCACTGAGCGTTTAATGGACTACGCAGGACAGGTCAAGCAGGTAACACAAGAAAAAGGAAAGGTCGATGAGTGGCGATCCCTATCGGTCAAAGAACGAGTGATTCACGCATTGATAAAAGGCATCACCACACATATTGAAGAAGACACCGAGCTGTTGAGACAGGAATGCGGAGCTTCACTGAATGTGATTCAGGGACCTTTGATGGAAGGAATGGGACGTGTAGGTGATCTTTTTGGTGCAGGAAAAATGTTTCTGCCTCAGGTCGTTAAAAGTGCACGTGTAATGAAACAGTCTGTGGCTTATCTGGAACCCTTCATTGAAGAAGAAAACCTGAGCGGAGAAGCAAGAGAAAAGGGGAAATTTCTGATTGCCACAGTCAAAGGAGATGTGCACGACATCGGAAAAAACATTGTGGGCGTGGTCTTGCGCTGCAACAACTACAACGTAATAGACATGGGGGTGATGGTACCTAAAGAAGATATCAGAGCCAAAATCAAAGAAGAAAACCCTGATGTCATAGGTCTTAGTGGATTGATTACGCCCTCATTGGATGAAATGATTGAAGTAGCCAAATTGTTGGAAGAAGAAGGTATGGATATCCCTTTGATTATTGGTGGAGCTACCACATCCAAAATCCATACAGCGGTGAAAATTGCCCCTGTTTATTCCGGTGTCACCATTCACGTTGGAGACGCTTCCAGAGCTGTGCCTGTGGTCAGCAAGCTTCTGAGCAATGAAAGAGAAAGCTACATTGTTAAAATCCGCGAAGAACAAATAAAAACACGAGAGAAGTTTGAAGAGAACAGAAAGGAAAGGACCTTTCTGTCGATCAATGAAGCAAGAAAAAATAAACTGGCGATTGACTTTACAGACTATAAGCCCGTAAAACCTTCTTTTATAGGAGCCAAAGAAATCAGGCTTGAATTAAAG
>CAYSRH010000327.1:0-2957 GCA_964433245.1 uncultured Bacteroidales bacterium
TCGAATCACGGCCGATTACCTGCAGGACATCCGGGCCGAACCATTTCACAGATTCTACGGTGAAAACATCCCCGGGGAGAATCCCTTCCACTGTACTGCCGACCTGTATCTGCTCAAGCGATTTCATTGTCGGGATACAATGGGTTTGCGAGAAAATGCCGGCATATTCAAATACATTGATCCATAAGAGATAAAACATAGAGTTATAATATAGAGTTCAAAAAACCTGCTAATACAATTGACGGTGCTACCGTTTCAAAGTATTATCTTAAGGGTGCAGAAAAAAAATATGGAAAATATTTTAGTGAATAATAAAAAATATGAAGGCCAATTTGTAGCCTTCTCAAGTTTTTCAGATAAAACTATTATCGCAACCGGTACTACGGCGGAGGAAACTCTACATAAAGCTGAAAAACAAGGGAAAAAGGATCCGGTCATTATGTACATTCCCGAAAACGATATTACTTGCATTTTTTAACTCAAAACATATGGTTTAATTGATACAGGCGCTGATGATTGTGCCATCCCGGGAGTTTTTGCAAATAAGCTTGGCCATAACTTGACACTTGGGGAAGAAAAGGAAATCAATACCGGAAACGGAATAACAAAAGCTTACAGACACACTACAGATATTCGAATATTCAACCCCCACGCCCCAGCAAAATCTGTTTATGATTTGCGTAATGTGATAATTGACTTTATGCCAAATCTCAATGTTACATTATTGGGCGTATTAAATTTTCTTCAATATTTTTATTTGACTATTAAATATCCAGAAAATCTTTTCTCGATTACTAAAATATAATTGGTTCACTCCTAAATTTCCAAAGCTCTTGGCACTTCAATCGATTACCTAATGACAAGCAACGAATATTCAGAAAATGAGGTTGAAAGTACTACAATAAAAAATATACTTAGGTATCTGAGGACCCAGTATGAAGTAAACCTTCACAGAATAGAAGGAGCTCTTATGATGCTGGGTTTCTTGCCAGGCGCTATGCCTGGAGAGGCTCAAAAAGGGGACGAAATCGCCGGGCAGCTGGCCTACGTTGCCACAGCCCTCCACCTGGACACGGTGTAAAAGCATATGAAATATGGAATTTTGTCAAGAAATTTTACGAGAATTCAATAATTGTTCAGCGACGTATCGATTCCCTGGAATTACTCTTTTACCAAAACAGATTCGGAGTGGCAGTTTCTTTATGTTTCGGCTCAGAATAACGGTGAAACGGGGACTGTTACTGCAAGAATTTACATAGACGAAGAAATCGAAGAGGAGGCAACCTCGGAAGGAGCATATGTTATAGCTTCCGTAGACACATCTATCGGAGAGTTTTGAATTATAGGAGAAACTATGAAGAAAGTTGTAATTTTTTTTGAATTTGTCGGAGCGTTTAGTAAATATGGAACGTTCTCCGGCCAGTCGATTAAGTCTTGGTGGCCATATCGGGATTCTCAAAGATAAAAGAAACGATATTTTTTGAAATAGCCGGCTATCCTCAAGAGGCTAAAAAAGCAAGAAAATATCATACTGCAACGAAGCACATGTATACATGGGGAGGACTTTGATTTCTTGCCGGAACTATTCTGTCTGTATCTCCGTTCTTTTTTCAACCTTCTTATGGAGCTCCAACGTCTGATTGGAACCAATGGAAAAGGACATCTTATGCACTAATTATTGGTGGCGGGATAGTTCTGACTGGTGGCGCCATCCCCTTATTTATTGCTATTTTCAGGAAGAATTGGGCCACAATTGATCAGGCAGTATCTGTAATGGAAGATTATAATACTCAATTGCGTAAACAGTTACGTGCTGGGTAGGACAAGAATGACCGAAGAGACCGCCCTCGAGCTCGCCAAAGCTCTCCGCATCTACGCGTAGGCCCGTGAGGATCTGAAGCAACGGGATCCTCGGGTTGAATTTCGGAAACGGCGGCTTATCGGGAGCAAAAAGTATAGAAGAGTTTGGTACAGGAGGATAAAGGTGAAGGCGACGGTGACGCGGCATAGGAATGGAGGGTTGATTAAATCACGTAAAAATACCGATAATTGGCGATAGAGAGTTATATCAATAAAATTTAGTTAAGGAGCTATTATGCTCGAAAAAGAATATGAATATTTTGAAAAAAATAAAGATCGTCTCATTTCTGAACACCAGGATGAGTATGTAGTTATCGTTGGCGAAGAAATAATTGGATTTTACGTTACCCAGGAAGAAGCAATAACCGAAGCACAGAAACAATATACTCCCGGAGAATTCTTGGTTCAAAAATGTTCTCCTGAAAGTGATCAAATAATGCGCTTTCATTCTCGGATCGTTCTTTCATAATGAATGAATTCTACAAAACAAAAAAATATCATGCTCTCCGAGCAAAATCGGTAGGCGGGTATGCAAGAGAAATCGGTTCTGATGCCCAGATAAAAATTCCTGACATTTATAAAGGATTTAATCATGATCCAATAGACACAATGTCTATTTGGGATACCGGTGCAACCAATTCCATGATTTCCGAGGCCCTTTGCTCTCGTCTAGGGACTCCTCCTGTAAGTAGAACAAAAATACAGGGTATTAACAGGGTTGAAGAAAAACCCGTCCATTTAATAGACGTAATTCTTCCTGGAGGAGTTGTCTTATTAAACGTAAGGGTTGCCGTAGCCAAGAAGATTAGTAGTGCTGGTGATAAATATGGACTCCTAATCGGTATGGATATTATTGCTCTCGGAGATTTTTGCATTACAGCATATAAAGACAATAACGGAATTGATTCAACATTATTTTCCTTTCGAATACCGCACGGCCCCAAACCGATAGATTTTGTAGATGAAATAAATACTTTTATAGAAGAGCAAAAGAAACACCAGAGAAACCAGACTGCTATTGCAAAATTCAATAAAAAAATGAAAAAGAAATAATCACTCTCACACCGCCTCAATCCGCTCTTGCTCTATCTAATTGC
>CAYSRH010000328.1:0-2953 GCA_964433245.1 uncultured Bacteroidales bacterium
GGCTCTTAGGGTTTAATTATGGAAGCTACAGGGAGGTGCTGCACGAAGGTGTTGATGGTGAAGGTGTAACCTTAAGAGGACAGGAATTTGAGGTAGGTGATCGCATGGATGTGATGTATGGTACAATGTACAATAGAACGGAGGAGGGAGAGATTATCCATGATGCTTCCGGATTGCCCGTTTTCTCTCCGTCAGGTATCGATCATCAAAAAGAATTGGGTTTTGTAAACCCCGATTTTGTATGGGGACTTACTAACCAGTTTGCTTACAAGAACTGGACACTGGGCATTCAGTTTGATGGCCGGGTAGGTGGTGTGATGTACAGTGAGTTGTATGCAAGACAATTTCAATCGGGAACTTCTCCTACTTTGGTAGAGGGTGAGTTGGGCGAAGCGCGTCGGGCTGAATGGGATCATTACAAAGAAACGGGTGACCTGGAAGGAAAATACATCTCTCCCGGTGTTAAAATCGTTTCCGGTACTCCTGAATTTGAGGATGGTTATATTACCAACCTGGACGAGTTAGAGCTTGCTGAGAATGACGAAGAGGTGCGTTTACAGGCTTTCGCAACACAGATTTACCGCAACGTGGATGAGCATTTTGTCGTGAGCAAAACCTACGCCAAGCTAAGAGAACTTTCTATTGGCTATACATTGCCGGAACGCTATTTTAGAGGTTCTATCCAATCCATGACGATTTCCGTATTTGGTCGAAATTTACTCTATTTTGCCAAGCATAAAGATAAGATCACCGGGATTGATATGGACCAGTATGGAGAAGGATTCGATGTGGCAAAAAATAGCCTGACTTTCCGTGCGCCTGAGCACAGAACGCAATCTCCTACTGCACGACAAATTGGCTTGAACTTAAATGTAGTGTTTTAAACGTATAGAAACATCTTTTAAAAATTTATCACTAAATAACATAATACAATGAAAACAATTCAAAACAGTTTACGTATTTCTTGCTTTGCCTTTATGATACTTATAGCAGTAGCAAGTTGTAAAAAAGAAGACTTCTCGGAGATGAGAAGTAATCCCAATTATCCAAGTAAAGATCAGATTATCCCTCCCTCTCAGTTGCTAAGTACTTGTCTGTACGAAATAGCGAAAGGTGGGGGGGTATTGGAAGCTGATCCCGGTTATGTAAATGAAGAGCCATTCAGGGAAGTTGGCAAGTGGAGCCAGTACATTGTGTCGAATGATTCCTATTATGGAGGGAACAATACCTATAACTGGTCCAACAGCGCTACGATGTATAGTGTGCTGAGAAATGTAATTGAAATGGAAAAATGGGCAAATCCTGAGAATGATCCGGAATTTAAGGTAAACCCTTATGCAGCAATGGGTAAATTCTTGCGGGCTTATTCATCTATTTGGTTTTCGCAGCGTGTAGGAGATATTCCTATGAGTGAGGCAGGACAAGGCTTGGAGAATAGACAGCCAAAGTACGATACGCAACAGGAGGTGTACCTCCAAAGTCTGGAATTGCTGGACGAAGCCAATACAATGTTTAATGAAATGTTGGCAAGTCCCTCGACCCCAACAACCATGGGAGGTGACTTTTATTTGGATGGGAGTCTGGAAAAATGGCAACGTGTAGTGAATGCTTATACACTGCGTGTCCTTATTAGTTTAAGCAATCGTGCTGATGACACCCCTGAGTTGAATATTAAAGGTCGATTTGCAACTATTCTGAATGACCCGGCTACTTATCCGATTATGACAGGAAATGGTGATAATGTGCAGTTTGAGTACAATAGCAGTACAAACAGATTTCCTAAAGCATCCTTGTCAGGAAATTACAATGCCAGCCATAACATTTCAAAAACCTATCTTGATTTGATGACAGCCAATCAGGATCCCCGTACTTTTGTTACGACTTGTCCAGCACCGGCAGAAATTGAGGCAGGGAAAGATCCGGATGATTTTTCAGCCTACGTTGGTTCCGACAACAGTGTGATATTACCTGATTTGAATATTCGGTCTGCCAATGGTGAATTTTCACACTCCAACCACAGAAGATATTATAACCAGGAAGTGGTATATGATAATGCTGAACCTACGATTTTAATTGGCTATGCAGAAATGTGCTTTAACATAGCTGAAGGGATTAACCGTGGTTGGGCTACCGGAGATGCAGGTGATTGGTATGAAAAAGGCATTGAGGCTTCCCTTGCATTTTATGGCATTGAGGATGGCGCCTCGCATGATATAGAGGATTTAGACGGGCAATATTTAGGTACGACAACCTTTGACCTGGCTCCGTTTTTAGCTTCGGTGAACTATCTTGGAGACAATGCAGATGGCTTGCAACAAATTCTGGAACAAAAATATATTAATTTCCACCAGAACTCAGGTTGGGAACCATTTTACCAATGGAGACGCACGGGAATTCCAGCCTTCATCGATAGCGGTGATGGTATTAATGCCAGTGGAAGAATACCAAGGAGATGGCAGTATCCTCCGGCTGAGAAATCCGAAAATACAGCCAATGTAAATGCAGCGATTGATCGGCAGTTTGGTGGAGTGGATGATTTATATCAGGATCTTTGGATTGTGAAATAATAGGGTGAGTAATGAGTAATGAGTAATGAGTAATGAGTAATGGGGTGCGTAGTGAACCGAGGTTTATTGCGCACCTTACTCGTTTTTATGACGTTATGCTGAATGTAATCATTTATTAATTTTCAATACTACATTCTTTAACATACGTCGATTATTTTTACAATGATTAAAATAACAAAAAGCAAAAATAATTATTAACACTATAAAACGTATTATTATGAAAAACAAGATTTTCAATTTAAGTATTGTATTGTCGTTTCTGTTTTATTCCGTTGCAGTCTTTTCGCAAGACATGGCTTATTTACATAAGAATGCTGTTGATATATCTGAAAGCACTACAGCAAAAGAACGAGTTAATAAGTTCGTCTATGAAGTCGAATGGCTCA
>CAYSRH010000329.1:0-2952 GCA_964433245.1 uncultured Bacteroidales bacterium
CTCTGATCCTGTCAAAAACAACCACTGTATCATTTATTGAATACCCAACAACTGTTAGTATTGCTGCTATAAATGCCTGGTCAATTTCAAGAGAGAAAGGAACGATATTTTTAAAGATTGCAAAAATTCCCAATACAACAATCGTATCATGAATCAATGCTGTAATAGCGCCCAATCCATATTGCCATCGACGGAATCTTATCAGCAGATAAACAAAAATAACAAGCAAGGAGAAGAGGACAACCCATACAGCTTCCCGCTTAATATCTTCGGCTATTGTAGGTCCTACCTTTTCTGAACGCTGCCTATATTCTTCTATAAAAGTTTCAAAAGACACATCATCCCCAAGGAAAGGCTCAAGACCCTCAAAAATAATTCTTTCTATTTCATCATCAGCTGTTTGGCTACGGTCATCAATTCTGTATTGTGTCGTAATTCTAACCTGATTTTCATCTCCAAAAACAATCACTTCCGGCGGAGTTTCAAGATCATCAGTCAGTTCAGCTCTGATATCAGCGGTACTAACCGGCTCCTCAAAACGAACAATATAAGTACGTCCACCCGAGAAATCAACACCCAATGATAACCCTGATGTTATTAATCCAAACAAGGAAACAGCTACAATAGCACCTGAAATGACATAAAAAACCTTTCTTAATTTAATAAAAGGTATATTTAAATTGGTAAATAAATTTTCTGTAAGTCTGGAGGAAAATGCCAATTTCCAGTTTCTGCTTAGGATTTGTTCAAAAGAAAGCCTTGTAATAAAAATAGCAGAAAACAATGAGGTACAAATACCAATGATCAGGGTTGTCGCAAAACCTCTGATCGGTCCACTACCGAATAAGAAAAGTATAATACCCGTTAAAAGGGTTGTGACATTTGCATCAATAATGGCTGAATAAGCATTGTTATATCCATCTTTTATCGCCAGTTTAGGTCCTTTTCCTGCCCTGATCTCTTCCCTGATTCTTTCATAAATCAGCACATTTGCATCCACAGACATACCAATTGTCAGCACAATACCTGCAATACCAGGCAATGTAAGAACCGCATTGAAAGCTGCCAACACACCGATCAGGAAGAACATATTGGCAACAAGTGCTATGTCAGCAACGAGTCCGGCGCTTCGGCTATAATAGAAAAGCATGTAAAGCAGGACAACGATAAAAGCAATAATAAATGAATTCAAACCGGAATCTATTGCTTCCTGTCCAAGGGATGGACCAACAACTGCCTCCTGAATGATATTTGCAGGTGCCGGAAGTTTTCCTGAACGCAACACATTTGCTAAATCCTGTGCTTCACTTGCAGTAAAATTCCCGGAAATTTGAGAACTACCTCCCTTGATCTCACTTTGCACTCTTGGAGCAGAATATACCCTGTTATCCAAAACAATAGCGATACATTTTTGAAGATTTTCCCGGGTTAACCTGGCCCATGTTCTCGCTCCTTCAGTGTTCATGCTCATAGAAACCTGGTATGTTGCTGCTGTTTGATCCACTTCCGAACGTGCATTAACAACAACATCTCCGTCCAAAGGAGCATTTCCATCCCGCCCTTTTATTTTTATTGCATAAAGTTCATACCAAACCTGGGTCCCTTGGACAGGTTTTGCACTCCAATAGAATTTAACATCTCTGGGGAATACAGCAGCTATCCTGGGTAATGAAAGATATTCTTCCACTTTCTGCATATCACTTCTTTGTGCAATACCTATTGAAGCTCCGGGCACAAGCTGTCCCTGTTGCGTCACATTGGGTCTCAACACAGCAAACAAAGGATTGTTCACTGCCCATTCTTCCATTTCAACCGCTTCGCCATCCCCTACAAGATTAGTATCTGTTTTAATTTCATCAAGCAATGAAACACCTTCAGTATCCTCGTCAACAGTGTCACTTGCCACATCAGCAATAAGATCCAATGTGTCAGAACTTTCATCTGTAATATCTTCTTCACCTGAAGTTTCTCCTTCAGCATCAATATCTTGTTTTATTTCTTTTAGTACACGGTTGGCCTCTTCCATGTAATTAAAAAACTCCTGGTCATTTTCATAAGTTTCCCAAAATTCCAATTGGGCAGTACTTTGCAATAAACTCCTGACCCTTTCGGGCTCGCTAACACCAGGGAGTTCAACCATGATCCTTCCGTGAGTTTCCAAACGCTGGATATTTGGCTGGGCTACTCCAAATCTGTCAATTCTGTTTCTAAGAATGCTGAACGAATTGTTAATTGCATCCCTGGCTTCTTTTTGTAAAACATCAAGGACTTCTGTATTGGTTGAATTATAGCCAATTCTTCCCTGCAAGGTTGGCGTTCCATGAAAATAAGCAGCCAGGCTTCCTTCCGGATCTATTTCATTAAAAGCTTTTCCAAAAGCTGTAATAAAATCATCAGGTGTTGTTTGGTGGAGCTCTATGGCTCTTTCCATTGTAAGGTCATACACCTCATCCTTTTGACTTGCGAGGGCATCCAACACATCCATTACAGATACTTCGAGGATAACACTCATACCCCCCTTCAGGTCAAGCCCCAAATTCATCTCACGTTCAACACACTCTGCATAAGTATATTGGCGCAAACCCAAAAAATTATAAATCACTGTTCCTGAGATTGAATCCAAATAACGGGATTCCCTGTCAATATCTCCTTGTGCATAAGCTTCTGCGTCATTTCTTACCTTGATCGCTTTATATGTGAAAGACAAGTGATACACACACACAAGCACAAGTAAAATGGTTAAAAACCTGATCGCTCCTTTATTCTGCATTACTTTCTACTTTTTAATTGGTTATAACATTATATTTACGGGTGTACAAAAATTCGGACAAACCTACATAATTTTTCTGAATTAATCACAACGCAAATTGAGTTTATTCGTAATGAATCTTTAAGTTTCTGATATTTCCTTTATTATTTGCATTGTCTTTTTTGCAAGTGCGTCAGCTTCTT
>CAYSRH010000330.1:0-2949 GCA_964433245.1 uncultured Bacteroidales bacterium
CGGCAGGAGATTAGTCCAGCATTCCGGGTATTGCCATTGCTTTAGCGGCGCGCGACAAGTAACTGGCGGCTTTCCAGAAGTGCTTTTACCTTTATCCGGCGCTTGCCTAGCGAACGCCAACGGCAGACAGGTTTTTTGAGTTCAAAAAGCGCTAACCTAGCCAAACACAACGCTTGTTAATCGCGCATCGCTAAGCGAAAAGGCTTCCCGACCGCAGTCGTGCCACGCAGGCCGACGCTAATTGGGCTTGTCGTGCTTGCGGTGTTGTGTAGATGTGTTTTTGAACTTCTCTTCTGCATTAATTATATAAACTCGACAATATTGACCCCAGCATATCTGAAATCCGCGTCCTGTTTTTATCAACCCATAGTTTCATTCGGCGCTAATATTAGTAGCTTTTTACTGTTTTACTTCATTTATTTTAAAATCTATATCAAAATTTTTTAAGTATTCTTCTAGAGAGCCTAAACCCATTTCAGATCTTCTTTTATTTACTTTTTCTGGTTCATGTAATTTGTACAATTCCCATCTTCCATCCTTACTATTTCTCTTCACTTGAGTACCATACAATTGTGGTTTATTTTCGCTCATCAATATTCTATCTTCCATCATTGCTAAAGAAGATTTTGGGAGTATTCCAGAATTTGCTGCTTCTCTGAATTTTTCGATGTATTTTCTTTGATGATTACTATGATTATGTTGTATTACCAAGAATATAGTTTTCACAGATTTGGGCTCTTTAGGCATTCCACATTTCTCCAGTATATTTATTGCCACTTCTAAATTTGCATAATCTTGTTTAGGGTCATGATAATTTCTAATACTTTGGTCTGATAATAATAAACTGTCTAGTAACCCGTCAGTTTCGTTACAATTTATCGAAAGGTCTCGGAATTTCGGTTTCGGACTTAATTGATAGACTACTATTTCTCCTTGTTTATTTTTATAAAATTTATCAAAGTAATCATGTTTTTCATGTAGAATTATCATTGAGTCTAGGCTAATTAAGTTTCCATGTTCATCTTTGATTATTAAGTCCTTTACGTCGGTTAATTCTCTTTTATTTATTTTTTCCTGATACTCTTCATAACTCAATTCAATTAATTTGTAATCTTTACAATTTGTTAAAAATATGAGGGTAATTGTTAACAAAAAACACCACCTAAATTTCATTTTCACTTAATTTTAAATTTATCGAGGATTTGATAATTGCTACTAACGTTTTGCATACCTGACGTAGCCAGCTTTTGCTGGCTATGGGCAGGTATGCTTTGTTGTGCTCAGTCTTCTTTTCATTTTTTCTTTTTTTCTATTTTATCAGCCATCCACTTCAATTCAAGCTACCCTTGCTTTGTCAAATTAGTTCCAAATAAAATTAATCGGTATCCCCCGTTTTTGTGTTGCAATCTATATGCATGTGTCACTCTTCCGCTTGGGTCTAATTTGTGCTGATATTTGATTTCAAATCCGTTTGATTCATATGGTTCGTCTGTGGTAATTTTTGAACTTCTCATTTTTGAACTTGTCCCCCTTACAGGCAAAAGCATTATTTCACAACTATTATAAATGGTATCTGATTCGACTTCACAAATTACTATCAAATCTTTTTCCTTTTTTATCCTTAAATAATTCTCTTTTGCTCTGATGATTTCGTAGCCATTTGGAATTGTAATCTCAGATAATTTTGTCTCTATTTCCCTGCCTGAAACAATAGGTGTTAAACTGTCGAAAGAACTCTTGCAACTACAAAAAATCAAAGCAATTATTCCAATTATTCTCGGTGCAGTTCTCATTTTTTTATTTTATCTGATTGAGCACAACGGGTTGTGCAGCCGCAGTACGGAGCGCAGCGCAGTATTGCCGGCTGCACTGTGTTGTGTGCAGAATTATTCTTTATTTTTCAGCTGTAATCTACCAATTTCTTTGTATTTAAAGACCTCTTCGTACTTTTCTTCATACTTAAATTGAATTTCTTCTTGTTCTTCTTCACTTATGAATTCACCTCCATTTTGAATTTCTTCTAAGGTGTCTCTTTCAGCCAACTTCTTAATCAGGTAAAACCAAAATGTTTCTTCGTTATATTCAAAGACTTCTTCCAGTAAATTCATGATTATCTCTTCCTTCAATTCTTCTCCATATTTCAACTCTTTGAACCAGCTCTCTAATGAAAACTTCTTCTTTTGACTAAATATGTATTCCAGTAATTCCTCTGCATCTCTGTCTCGACCTTCTTCTCCTATTTTATTTGCATGCAAAATCCAATCACCGTAAAACACCAACTTTACTAGTGATTTATATTGTTCGTTTGATAATTCTATCTTCTGGTCCATCTTATTCTTTATTGCAAGTCTGGTAATTCTTTTCTTTCCAGTAACAATTCTATGCTTCTTGCTTTACCCGCTTCTCTTTTGATAAATCCTTTGATCTCTAATGTTTTCAGCATATCATTTACATTCGCAGGATTTGTAACAAAATATTTTTGAAAATCTGAATGTGCAGGTGATTCATTGTTCAACTTCCTGTAATAATAGATAAAACTTAAATATTGACCTTGTTTTTTCGTGTATTTCATTTCAACATTATTCGTTTTGGTCTATTCTATTTTTGCACACAACGGCCCGTGCAGCCGCAGTATGGAGCGCAGCGGAATATTGTCGGCTGCACTGTGTTCTGCGCAGTCGCTTCATGATAACTGAGACAGCAGTTTTATAAATAACGCTAAAAAAACATAACTTTCTGGAGAAAAATTTCTGTCTCCGTGTAAATCCTTAGTATTGCTAAACCTTTGTAATCGTTCAATAGGCTAATAAACCTATTTCCATTCGTTATTCTAATTGGAAGTCTTTGACCAGTTAAATTTACTACTTCTATCAATTTTAGCTCTAGACCTTCAAAGTCCAAAACAACACTGCCCGCAGATGGGTTTGGATAGATATTTATTTTTGACCT
>CAYSRH010000331.1:0-2947 GCA_964433245.1 uncultured Bacteroidales bacterium
ACCATCATAATCTGTTACCGTTAAGGAATCTCCATTCTCATCAGTTTCTCCGTTGGTCGTTTCTTTTTTTTCTTTCTCTAGTTCTACTTTATCTTTCTTACAGGAAAAGAAGATAAAACTTGTTAGTGCGAATAGTAATAGCAGTTTTTTCATAATAAATAGATTTTGGTTTGTAGATATTTGAATCAAATTTTATGAAACAGACCATGTCTGAAATTAATATTGAGACACACACGCAACTATGATTAAAATGTGTACCCAATCGAAAGTATGGTCGTAAATTTTAAACAGATGACATGTTTTTTTATTACAAAACTTACACTTTCAGTTCTTCTAACCTTTTTTCTAAGGCTTCAATTTTCTTTTGTGCATCTGCATGTTTTTTCTTTTCAATTTCAATCACTTTTGCAGGTGCATTGTTAACGAATCGTTCGTTTTCCAACTTTTTTAATACGGAATTAAGGAATCCTTTGGTGTATTTAAGTTCTTCATTGATTTTTTCAATTTCTTCGTCCGTATTTACGGCATCACCCATGTCCAATCCCAACTCAATGGTATTGACAATAAAAGTTCTTACGCTACTTTTCTTCGTGTCGGCTTTGCTAATGTCTGTAATATTTGCCAGCTTTTTAATGGCAGCACGAAATTGATCAGTGGCTTCCATGTCTTCGGTGTTGAAGACAAAAAGTGGCAGTTCTGTTTTCAATGGCAGGTTTTGCTCTTTTCTCAGATTCCTGACTGCTGTAACGATCTCTTTGGATGTTTCAAAGTTCTTCAGGTATTCCTTATCAAAATCATCAGCTGCCGGATATCTGGCTATGATAATATGGTCTTTTTCTTTTCTGTCTTTCAGCATCTGATAAATTTCCTCAGTAATAAAAGGCATAAAGGGATGCAGTAGTTTCAGCAATTTTTCGAAAATGTCTTTGGTCGCGTTTAAAGTATATGCATCAATTGGTTTTTGGTAAGGGGGCTTGATCAGCTCCAGAAACCATGAAGAAAACTCATCCCAAAAGAGTTTGTACAGGATCATCAGGGCTTCGGATATCCGGTATTGTTTATATGCATTTTCCAACAACATAATAGATTCATTCATCTTATGTTGCATCCACTTAAGGGCAATCCGGTTTTCTTCCGGGGTAACAATTTTCTCATCGACTTCCCAATTATTTACTAAGCGGAAGGCGTTCCATATTTTATTGGCAAAATTTCGTCCTTGTTCGGGTAGTGCTTCATCAAACAGAAGGTCGTTTCCGGCAGGAGAGCATAGGAGCATCCCCACGCGGACACCATCGGCACCATAGTTTTTTATTAATTCGATGCAATCCGGAGAATTTCCGAGTGATTTGGACATTTTTCTTCTGAATTTATCTCTGACGATACCTGTGAGATAGACATTTTCAAAAGGTTTTTCGTCTTTGTACAAATACCCGGAAATGATCATTCTGGCAACCCAGAAAAACAAAATTTCCGGAGCCGTCACTAAGTCGTTTGTCGGATAGTAGTATTGAATGTCTTTGTTGTCTGGTTTTACGATGCCGTCAAAAACAGTAATAGGCCAGAGCCATGAAGAGAACCATGTATCAACGACATCCTCATCCTGGTGTAGGTTTTCTTCGTTTAATGAACTGTCGTTTGTTTTTTTTCTGGCCAGTGTCAATGCTTCTTCCATGGAATTGGCCACCACATATTCGTTGGTGTTGTTGATATAATAAGCGGGGATACGTTGTCCCCACCATAACTGACGAGACAGGCACCAGTCCCTGACATTTTCCATCCAATGGCGGTAAACATTTTTGAATTTTGGCGGGTGCAACTTGACGTCATCTTCAAGCACGGCTTTTAAAGCAGGTTTCACAACATCTTTCATGCTCAGGAACCATTGCATAGACAATTTGGGTTCAATTACGGCATCTGTTCTTTCAGAAAATCCCACTTTGTTTACATAATCCTCTGTTTTTACAAGGTAGCCTTGTTTTTCAAGATCTGCCACGATCTCTTTTCTGACTTGAAAACGATCTTTTCCCACATACATTTGGGCAGCTTCATTCAATGTGCCATTGTCATTAAAAATATCAACGACTTTTAGATTATGCCGCATGCCGATTTCATAATCGTTCACATCATGGGCGGGGGTAACTTTCAGGCATCCTGTTCCGAATTCCATGTCCACATAATCATCGGTGATCACAGGGATTTCTTTATTGATCAATGGAATAGACACTTTTTTTTCGTGTAATTTTTTGTAACGATTGTCACCGGGATTTACACAGATGGCTGTATCTCCGAGTATTGTTTCCGGACGGGTTGTTGCGATGGTGACATATTGCCCTTTTTCTCCGACAACAGGATACTGTATATGGTATAGTTTCGATTGTTCTTCCTTGTAAATAACTTCTTCGTCAGAAACAGCAGTTAGCGCACGCGGATCCCAGTTAACCATTCTTACACCCCGGTATATTAGTCCTTTATTGTGCAGATCAACAAAAGTTCTGATGACACTTTCGGACATTTCCGGATCCATGGTAAATTTTGTTCTTCTCCAATCGCAGGATGCTCCGAGATACTTGAGTTGCTCGAGAATAATACCTCCGTGTTTTTCTTTCCATTCCCAGGCATGTTGTAAGAATTCTTCTCTTGAGAGTGTTGATTTATCGATTCCTTCATCCTTTAATTTTGCCACCACTTTTGCTTCTGTTGCAATAGAAGCGTGGTCGGTGCCGGGAACCCAACAAGCATTTTTCCCTTCCATTCTTGCTTTTCGGATCAACACGTCCTGTAGCGTGTTGTTGAGCATATGTCCCATGTGGAGTATTCCGGTTACGTTAGGAGGAGGAATTACAATCGTATAAGGTTCGCGCTCATCAGGATCGGAATTGAAATAACCTTTTTCCATCCAGATATCATACCATTTTTTTTCAATTTCCAAAGGATTGTAATTCTTTGC
>CAYSRH010000332.1:0-2936 GCA_964433245.1 uncultured Bacteroidales bacterium
TAATGTGTTTTGTATACTTTTTTTATTGCAAAAAATCTTATTTTAAGAAGTCTGTCATGAGTGTTATTTATCCATTTTTCCTGTCTGAAGTCTTGCAGGTAAACCAAAGCCTGGAAAATAAGGTTGCTTATCCTTTTTTCGATCCTGCATGTCAGAGATATGAAGCATTAAGAAGTGTTGCTATTGATGGTTCCAGCATCCAGGAAGCCATTGACAAGTTTAGGTTCACTGAATACGAGTACCGAAAATCTGTGGAAAAGTTTGAGCAATACGGTGTATATGGGTTGATAGGGATTAATGCAAAACAAATAATTGAGCCACTTGATATCGGGATTGAACGGATGATTTATGTGTTAAAAAAAGGCAGGCCTTATTTTCCTGCAACAAAAATGCATATCCTTTTACGCGGTTTTAACCTTGATATTGGGGTTGATTTGATTAGGCACCATTTTGCTTCCTATGGGCTTGCACAAGGCACAAAAGAATATCGTAGTGTTGACTTTGAGGCCATGAACCTAAAAACAACACAATTAAAAAATAGTCGGGAAAAAACTATAGAAAGGGAAAAATTCTTATCGACAAAAGATAAGTTGCAATCCCAGTTAGAGGTTTTTCGCACATTGGACAAGAGGGGTGTTACAGGGCGCTATGGCGGTTCTGTGGTTTCATTCGAACAATACAAAAAATATTTTTTATCTTTTGGCTTGCTGGGCCTTATTGAAAAAGCACGGCCAGGGTTCAGGAATTCAAAATTAGGCTACCGGGAAGAAGGCTTGATGATTTTTTCAAAGATACAAAAACCGGAAAATGATGCCAGGTATTACCAACAAAAACTTCAATCAAAAAACATTGAGATAGACAAATCCAGTATAAATAAAATATTCAAAAAATGGAAGGTCAAAGAATTTAAATCGCATTTCATTGGCAACCTTCAACGCTTATTGCTTCAGGAAGACGGGGGCAAAGAAATTGAAAACAGGCCGGCCTCCCGGCACCATCCTGTGGCAGGATGTGCTAATTTAGATTCTGGTTACCTGGCTTTTATAAAAGGGCTTGACAACAAAGAACTTGCAATAGCCAACCCAGGCGTTTTCCTATTTTTGCCATATCTTGAAAAACTGCAGCTTTATGATAAGGTGGCCTCATTATTGCCAGAAGGAACCAAAAGTTACGATTGGTTCACATTACTTATGTTAAATACAAACCGGATACTTTCAGGAATTGAAAGTATATCGAAAGCTTGTAACAAGAAAGAGTTAAGCATCCCTTTAAGTTGTGGTTTAATAAACATGCCCTGCAATGATTCCATATTAAACGGGTTGTCTCAAATTACAGAAGACAACCTTCTTGAATTAAGGAAATATCTTGCTTTGCAAACAAGAAAAAATACGCGGATGGAAGGAAAACGGATAGCTTTTGATTTTTCGATGCGTGATTATAGTGGTGAAGATGTTAACTTGAAAAATATAGGAAAAGGGCCTTCCCCAAAACGAAAAATTTGTTTCCCCGGTTTTCGTCCGCATATAGCCTGGGATGTTACCTCGGGGATCCCTATCGTAATGGAATTTCGAAATGGAACAGCAAGGGCAACTACGACCATTAAACGATTTATCAAAGAATTAATCCAGGATTCTATTGGAATAGAAAATATAGAACATATTTATATAGACAGTGAATATACGGCAGAACATATCTGGAAGTACATCACTGATAAAAAAGAGGGCATTGGGGCAGAACTGACAATGTGTGTTAAACAAAACAAAAAGGTAAAAAAGTATATCAACAGTTTTCTTGAAACAAACCCCAAATGGATATTCTATGATGAAAAACATACCTTTACAAGTACAACTTTTTCAATACCGGTTGGAAAGGCAAACTTAAGGTGTGTTTTAAAAAAAGATGAAAGGACAACTAAAATCAGGTGTTTTGGCTCTACAATCGAAGGCCTGGATGCTGGTGGTATTCTTGAAGAATATAAAAATAGGTGGGGCATTGAAAACGGTATTAAAGATTTAACATACAGTTATTTCTTTGATAAAATTCCAGGAATTGACCCTCACCGGGTGAATATTCATTATTATTGTGTAAACCTGGCAAAGGTACTTTTTGAAATGCTCCTGCAAGATTACAATTCATCTCACAATTACGATAATACTAAAAAAACATTATCCTCGATAAGGCCTGAGTTTATATCTTCAACAAATGCTATAATAAAAAGAGATGGGGATATCTTAATTTTAAAATGGATTGATTTATATCCTAAAGAAATAAACAAAGAGTTGTCCGCACTATTTAATCAATTAAATTTATTGGCAAAAAAACCTATAAAATTTCTGGGTGGTTTAAAAATGAAATTTGAAATTGCTCATCCAAGACCTGAAGAATTTAAAAATAGCAGAAAAAAAATAACCGTGAATTTTTAATTCTGTATTTTATTTTTTACTGTGAAATCAGCACCTCGATATCTGTGTATCAAGAATACCTTTAAACCATAGAATGATGCAAGATTTGTCGAGACAAAGCACACCATTTTCCAGGTCAGGATCATAACACTTTTTAAAACCCGGAGTCATCAGGTCTTCATAGGGTATAAGTGAAGTTGAGACATGAACGTTAGGAATAAGCTGACTGATAGATATTCTCAACCCTTCAATGATTTCTTTCGTAACCATTCAGTTGTTGTTCTGTGAAATATCAAAGGTAATGATTTATAATCAATGAGTCAAGAGGCAATCCGGACAGATGAATTTTTAACAATGAAGAATTTAACAATAAAGGGTCTATAGGATGAGTCCACTCCTAAAAGTAAGAATTTTGTCAAAATCGAGGCGTTTGACATTTTTGAACCGGAGTTAACTGACTGTTAATGAGGATTTAAAAATGTCAAACAACAAAGAGTTTGGCAACAATTGGACTTTTAGGAGTTGACTCATAGG
>CAYSRH010000333.1:0-2920 GCA_964433245.1 uncultured Bacteroidales bacterium
GGAGGTGCCGGATTCAGGTTTCTTTATGCCGCTTTTTTACAGGAAGCTGCGGAATTACTGGACAATCCAAAATTGCATGACCTTTCGTTGAAGATGACAGAAGTGGGAGACCTTTGGCGTGATTTTGCCGTGAAAGCCAGCCGGATCATGAAACAAAGAAATAATATTGAGAGTTATGAATCAATAGCGGATTTGTTGATGTATATTGCAGATCAGGAAGAAAAAATATACAGGCAGCTTGATAAAGCAATTAAATGACAATGGAAGAAAAAAAGAATATATTGGTAGAAATAAAAAACCTGACCAAGATTTATGCCGGAAGAGAGGAACCCTCGGTAAATAATCTGAGCCTCCGTGTTTACGAGGGCGAGATATTTGGTTTGCTCGGACCAAACGGGGCAGGCAAAACAACAACTTTGTCTATTCTGTGCAATTTACTGAAACCAACTGAGGGAGAATGTTGGATAGGGGGGTATTCTGTGGACAATGAAATGGAACAGGTGAAACCACTTATTGGTGTTGTCTCTCAGGAAATTGCCCTCTATGAAAATCTGACAGCAGTGGAAAATCTTCATTATTTTGGAGGCATGTATAAATTGCCCAAATATGTCCTTAAGGAAAGAATTCATAGTCTCCTGGATCGAATGGGATTAGCAAAATATAAGAATGAACGTGTAAAAAGATTTTCCGGAGGTATGAAAAGACGTGTAAACCTTTTGGCCGGTGTCTTGCACAATCCCAAATTACTTTTTTTGGATGAACCTACCGTTGGCGTAGATGTACAATCCCGAAGTGTGATGATTGAATATCTCAGAGAACTGAACAGGGACGGTGTTACATTGCTATATACTTCACATATGCTGGATGAAGCTGAAAAATTATGTAGCCGTATTGCAATTATTGATGAAGGAAATGTTCTGGTGAAAGGGACACCACAGGAATTGATTATGCAGGACGAAAGATGCAGAAACATGGAAGATATCTTTTTACAATTAACAGGAAGGCATATAAGAGAATAAATATGAATAAATTTTTGATTACCATAGAAAAAGAGGCGAAAATACTTTTCCGTGACAGGGAAGGTCTGGCACTTCTCTTCCTGATGCCACTGATACTGGTTTTTGTAATTACTTTGTTACAGGAAAAAACCTATCAGAGCATTAATGAAACACGAATCCCTGTGATACTTGTCAATAACGATCAGGATTCTGTTGGAGATGCCTTTTGTAAAGGAATTACTGAAAATGGTTTTTTTGATGTAACTCTGGTTGAAGGAGCTGATAGCCTGATCATAGAAGAAGCAAGAAAAAAAGTAGCAAAAGGACAGGCTCAGATAGGGATACTGATTCCTGAAGGAACAACAAAAGCCATTCGTAACAGAGTCGTGGGTCTTGTGCAGGAGCAAGTCCCCGATATGATGCAGGGAAGAGATGTGCCGGATGCAACATCTGTTTCAGTGGAACTGTTTTTTGATCCCATAACCAAAGATTCTTTCAGAAATATTATCAAAAGCAATCTCAATGAATTTGCTTCGAAAGTAGAGACGCGCATTGTCTTTTTTACTTATAGCAAAATTATTGATGCGATCACAGGGATGGGATCGGAAGTTTCTTATCCTGAAGATCCGGTCATTCGTTTCAATGAAAAATTTATTAGTGAATACAAAGAAGGGACAGCGCCGAATTCAGTGCAACATAATGTTCCCGCATGGACACTGTTTGCGATGTTTTTTATTTGTATTCCATTGGCAGGGAATCTCATTAAGGATAGGGATGAAGGCTGTCTGGACAGATTAAAAACAATGCCGGTTTCTTATATGACGATTATGATCAGTAAAGTGATCGTTTATCTTGTGGTTACATTTTTGCAGGCATTGGTGATCCTGCTTGTTGGAATATTTATTATGCCATTTGTCGGACTTCCTGCTTTGGAACTTGGAGACAGTATTGCCGGTTTGGTATTGATAACCATTGCATCCGGACTGGCAGCCTGTGGATATGGCATTCTCATTGGCACTGTTTCCCGAACCTATAGCCAGGCATCTACTTTTGGATCGGTTTCGGTGGTGATCTTTGCTGCGATGGGAGGAATATGGATCCCCCTTTATGTGATGTCAGCAACAATGCGAAAGATCAGTGCTATTTCTCCCATGAATTGGGGCTTGCAAGGATATTATGAGCATTTTTTGAGAAATGCTGCTGTTGAAAGTGTGCTGCCTTATGCTTTCTATTTATTTTTGTTCTTCGTGGCAACGCTGTTGATTGCATTTGTCCACAGAAAACGACAAAAAAGATAGAAATAAATTGAAGAACGAGTAAAGAATAAATAATAAAAAATAAAAAATTGACTGAAGCCGAATTAACATACAAGACCGAAGTAAATGTTCGTTTTAGTGAAGTGGATTCTATGGGAATTGTGTGGCATGGAAATTTTATCAGGTATTTCGAGGACGGAAGAGAAGCTTTTGGGAAAAAGCATGGGATCAGTTATATGGAAATGTATGAAAAAGGATATATGGTGCCTCTTGTAAGTGTTGATTGTCAATACAAGAAATATGTAAGGTATGGGGAAACGCTCCGGGTTGAAACACAGTTTATTAATCAGATGGCAGCTAAAATAGTTTATCAATATAAAGTTTTTCAAAAAGATTCAGGAGACCTGGTGGCTGAAGGTGAGAGTGTACAGGTCTTTGTTACCCGTGAAGGAGAACTCGTTTTAACAAATCCCCCGTTTTTTGAAGAATGGAAAAAAAGAATGGGATTGAAAGTTTATGAATAGCAGAACACATACATATATTGTTGGAGAATCTGTGATTTCCTCTTTGGGAATTGGATACGAAGATCATGTAGATGCTTTGATGCAGAACAGGAGCGGAATCAAACCGAAGGATTATCCGGCACTTGGAATTAATGACCTGCCC
>CAYSRH010000334.1:0-2917 GCA_964433245.1 uncultured Bacteroidales bacterium
GTTCGTTGGCAAATTCAATAAATTCAGCTTGTTTTCCGTTTTTTGCGGCTTTTTTGAAGTTTTTAATGAAAAGGCCTATATATTTATTTGTTAAATAGTTTGAAAATACCGGCACGTCTTCATTATTTTTAATGCTGCCTTTAAAGCCGGCTGTATGCATTTCGCTTATTTTTGAAAGATTTTCTTTTATTTTGATAATGGTGGGTGTGAGTTTTTGTACTTCATACCATTCATTAAATTCATTCACTAAGTTATTTATGATGATTTTTGCGTCGCTAACGGCACTTTGTCTTATTTGTGAAGTTTGCTGAATTATTTGCTGTAAATCATCAACCGTGTAGAGTGTGATGCCTTTGACTTTTGAAACGGCTTGTGAAATATTGCGCGGTACCGACAAATCAATCAATAGTTTTGATTCATGCTTGCTTTCCGGTTTTAGTTTGCTCATCATGTTGGTTGTGATTACCGGGTGCGGTGCATTTGTGGCTACCAAAACAATGTCTGTGAAATTTAAAACATCTTTGAATTCTTTAAGATCCACCGCCGTGCCGTTGTATCGTTGGGCTAAGTCTTCGGCTTTCGATTTGGTTCGGTTGGCAATGTATAATGATTTGAACCCGTGTTTGGCAAGGCTTTGAACAACAAGCGAACCGGTTTCTCCGGCTCCTATCATCAAAACGTTTTGTTCTTTTATTTCTTTTCCGTAATGTTTCAGGGCGGTATCAACTGCCGCTGCACTTACTGAGGACGCTCCGGTGTTTATGGTTGTTTGGCTGCGGACTTTTTTGCCGGTTTCAATGGCTTTTTCAAACAAGCGCATCATCACTTTACCGAGAGTGCGTTTTTCTTTTTGTGAGAAATAAGCGGTTTTGATTTGCCCGATAATTTGGTCTTCACCCAAAACAAGAGAATCTAATCCGGCAGTTACTTTAAATAGATGTTCGGCTGCATTCTTGTTGCTTTTGGTATAAAAATATTGGCTGAGGGCTGCATCGGTTTTTTTGAATTTGCTCAATTCCAAAAGCACCTTGTGAAAAACATCTTGATTTGCTTTGGCTTCGCTGCAAAAGTATATTTCGGTTCGGTTACAGGTTGAAACTACAATTGCAGTTTCAACAACAGTATTTTCAGTAATTTGTGAGACGAATTTTTCGGTTTCACTTTCTGAGAAAGAAAATTTTTCTCTGATCTGAATGGGTGCTTGTTTGTAGTTTAATCCTATTAATCCAATCATACCGAATTGTCTTTTTTGTTTCAGTTCAAATATAACGGGCAATATTGAAGACATTTTGAAGTTTTTGCCCAAAATGTTACAAAACATGAAGCATATAAATTCAGGAAGCAGGCAGAGTAGTTATAAGTTTTATTAATATTGGCTTAATCGCCTTAAATTCAGTATGTTATTTTGTTCTTTGATTTTTAAAGCCCCTTATTTTGAAAGCTTATAAATAGTGTCATAGCCGGATATTTACAAGTTTATACAAATGGTATGCATGCTGTCTTTATATTGGTATTCAATTTTGAATTTATACAAATCGCATATTTTTTTTACTATAGTAAGGCCTAAGCCCAAAGATGAGTCTGATTTGGAGTGATACGAATAGCGCTGAAATACATCTCCGGGGGACATATCCGGAGCTTTTCCGGTGTTTTGTATGCTAAAGTAATTCTCAGAAGTTACAATGCGCAGTATCCCGTCTTTGTAGTTGTGTTTTACGGCGTTTTTTATTAGGTTAATAAGTAATATGTCAATTAAGCTTTTATCTGCTTCTACAAAACACGCATTATGTTTTTCAAAGTTTAAATGTAAATTTTTGGCTTCAAATATCTCTTCAAAATTATCAAGATGGTGCTCAATTTGTTTATTCAAATTGAATTTTGCTTTGTTTTCAAAATGTCTGTTTTCAATTCGGGTTATCAGAATCAAGGATTTATTCAGTTTTGATAAACTGATAATTTGTGAGTATATTTTGTGTATCAATTCGGAATCTTTGCGTTGCAAATCCGGATTTTGGAGGAGTAGTTCAATTTTTGTTTTTACAACTGCCAACGGTGTTTGAATTTCGTGAGTAAGGTTTTCGGTAAACTCTTTAAGCTCATTATAGTCTTGTTTTATTTGCAGAATCATTTTTTCCAAAACTGCATTTAGCTGTTGAAATTCTATAATTTCCGTATCCGGAAAATCAATATCTTCTTTAGAGCTGACTTCATAATTTTTTATCTTTTTAATGGTGAGGAAAAACTCAGACCAAATTTTTTGAAAGAAAAAACGATTTATAGCCAGTATGGCAAACAAAAAAATAATTACCAAAGCTGCCAATCCAACCGCCAAGCGTTCTATCAGGGCATTGGCTTCGGTGAGTGATTTATACAGGAAAACCCTAAATAATTCGTTCTCACTTTGTATGTAGAAAGTGAACCGGCGTTGGGGTTCAAACTCTTTCCGATACTTGTTGTAGATTATGGTATCGCTGAAATTGATGTATGGTTTGTAGGCTTTATCAACTTTTTCAAAATGCACGGTTTCACCGATAATAAAAGCCGTATGCGGATGAATATCATTATCGCGCATTTCTGCTATCAGAGTGTGCATACGGTTTTGCAGTTGTTCGTCCACATTTTTTCGTATGGAATTTTTTACTAAATGGTAAAATGCAATACCGCCGAAGAGAAACACAAATAATGAAACCGTAATAAAATAGAGCGTAGTTTTGGTAAGCAGTTTCATGGCTGTATTATTCTGTTTCTAATTTATAACCCACGCCGTAAACATTTTTAATGTAATTGGGCGCACCGGCTTTTTGTAATTTTTTACGCAGATTTTTTATGTGTGTATAAACACTGTCCGGTGATTCGGCTGAATCCATATAGTCGCCCCACAGATGTTCGGCAATGGTTTCTTTTGTGATGACCCGGT
>CAYSRH010000335.1:0-2915 GCA_964433245.1 uncultured Bacteroidales bacterium
GAAAAGATGTTCGTTGCATAATAAGATACCCATTCATATTGATATCAGATAACGGACCAATCAGGGTTACTTCTCCATTGGCAATCCCTTTGATTTTTGAAAGCGTTCCATTTAGAAAAGGGTTTAATATGTGTGCCCTTAACTTACTGAGAGATGCAGATGCATTTAGAAAACGTTCTTCGGGTTCATAAATGCCGGAAAAATGAAGTATGGGATATTCATTACGTAAACTTTGCATATTGAAACGAATTAACCGGTCTTCATTATTCCACAAACTTTCAAGTTTTGTATATCCCAATGCTTCTCCATTAAGGAGTAAAGTATCAATTTCAATGTTGGTGCCAAAGTAGGGATGTCCCCAAATGTCAGAAATAAAAGCATTTCCTTTGGCCATGCCTTCAAATTTTATTTTGGGATTTCTTATCAATGTATTAAGTCCGGACAGTTCAATGTTATTGAACATAATATTCAAACGATCGTCAGGGTTTTGTGAAAGAATACCGTTTATATGTATATATTTTTCATTTGCCTCAAGATTAAAATGGTTAACTTTAATTAAAGCAGAATCAAAGAGTAATGTTCCTGAATTTAGATTAAACAGGGTGTCATCAATAATTATTTGTGTAGGGTAGAGATCAATTTTATAAGGTGATTGATGGGTGTTTTGTTCACTTATTGTAAGAAGGCTTTTTAAAGTACCTCTTGTTGATGTGGAATCAATACTGTTTATGGAAAAAGTAGTAAATACACTATCGTGTTTGGCAAGATTATTAATACGAATATTTGTTTCACTGATCTTTTCCATTATGGTTATTCTTCCGATATTTATGTTTGATCGAATACTGTCAGAAAAACTCAGGGTGTTGATTTGCAGGTTTTCAATTTGCAGATCAGGAATTTGTATAAGATTGCTTTCACATTTCATGTCAAGGGTTTTTGTTGAAGCGGAAAAAGCTCCTTTTATTACAGAGTTGGGGGCGATAAAATAGTCAGGATTGAAGTAGTCGGACAAAGTATTAGCGTTTTTTATATAAAAATCAAACTGAAAATTATTCAGGGGATCTGTATTTATGGTGTTCTTTTGATGAATTCCGGGAAGATGTAAAGCAAGAAAGTTTTGGAATTCTTCAGAAAGAATTTGAAAATCATATTTTCCAACAATTCGACCATCCATATAGTCAGACTTAAGTATGATTTGGTTAATATCCCCTTCAATTGTGTATAGTAATATCTCATCCAATGCTAATTGCTTATCCGTTTTCACAAAGAATCCGTCTTCTATTTTTACCCTTCCTCTAAAAATGTTTCTTTCATCGTAATGAAAATTAGCACTTACAGATGAACCAAAAGATGATGAACTGTCTGATTGATCTATATTAAGATGGAACAGATTTGCATGATTGATTATTGCATTGAAGTTAAAACTAGGTAGTTTTTCAGTGTAATTAATTAGCCCATTAAAATCAATGTCAATATTTGGGTCTTTGATTGCGATTACCCCGTCGAAATGTTCATGTGTAATATCTCCTTCCATTTGAATATTATGAATAAGATAGTTGTTAAACCCAAGCTTATGGACGATTCCTTCAGTTTCCATGGTAAGGGTTTGGTCTTTTTTGTAAACTCCGTTGATGGAAATGTCTAAGGATATATCTCCCAGTGTTTCAGGTTTTTTTGTGAGCTTGCCCAGATGGAAGTTAACGCATGAGACAGAACCATTGATATGAACATTTTTTAAAGGATCCGGTTTTATAGCTACATCAGTCGAAAGTATCCCCATATCAGAAGATATGTCCCCATAGGCAACGAAATCGTCTAAAAATCCCGTAAAAAATCCCGTATAACTCACCAACCCGAGATTTTTTAAAGTATTGGGCAATTGGATGTTTTTTTTGAATAATTGATTGATATTTGCTTGTGTCAGACTTTTTTGACTGAGAGAAAATTTCTCTATTTCACTAAATATAAATAGTTCCTTTGTGTTTGGCAATCCGTCAATATCTACAGAACCCAGAAACTGTATGTCTTCTCCGTGTCTGATGTTCAGATTTTCTGTCCGCAGGTTTCCAATATTTCCCCCAATATTTGCAGATACTTTGAATACTTCGTTGTAATCTTTGAAAATATCAGCCAACAAATATAAATCTTTTGTACTAATATCTGAATCTTCCAGATTGCATAAGGTTTCTACATTATTAATGATTCCACCATTCCTGAATGATTGGTAATGGTCATAAACGAAAGCAAAATATTGCAGGTAAAGATTCGATTGCGGGGTGTAAATTATAGCATCATCCAAACGGATGGTTGTATCTGAGATTGTCATGTTGCCTTGTAATGATTCTACCTGAAATCCACAGTTTTCAATGAATCCCATTTCATGGATGCGAAAGCTTATTTCACCATTTCTGTCTTTTGTAAATCCTGATCCCAGGAATCCTTGTATGTCAATGATCAAATGGTTGAAATTAATACCTGGCAATACGGTATCTTTGTCCTCAGAAATAAAGCGAAAAGTAAGATCATCGCTTTTTATTTTGTTTATATCGACGAGAAAAGGGATTCGTGTTGTACCCTGATTTCTTATTGCATCAAAAAAAAATTCACCATTTAAGTCGCCAATGCTGTCTTGATAAAGATTAAAAGCGCCCTTTTTTACATTTATACTTGATAATGTTATATCCCTTTTTTTTCGGGAAAACCTCATAATCCCAATCATTCCTTTTTCTATTTCAATAAAAGGTCTGTTGTCCTGATCGTAAAGGATCAGTTCTTCTATATTGATCTTGTTGGGAAATGCATAGCTGATTTCAGAAAAAGTTATTTTTGTTTCCATCGCTTTTGCCACATATTCTCCAATATAGCGACTTAAATACTGTTGTACATGAGTGCTTTTTGTGAAGACATAAACAGAT
>CAYSRH010000336.1:0-2914 GCA_964433245.1 uncultured Bacteroidales bacterium
CGAGACCGTTTTCATTTTAACTCCCGTTTTGTCTGAAGATCAGATGAAGGAAGCGGCAAACAAATTCAAAGAGTTTATTTCCACGAATGGAGGGGAAATAATAACGCAGGAAAATTGGGGCTTAAAAAAATTAGCTTATCCCATTCAAAAAAAATCAACTGGTTTTTATCATTTGATCGAGTTTAAATCCGAAGGTGATTTGGTGGACAAAATCGAAACACAGTTTCGCCGGGATGAAAAAGTCCTGCGTTTTTTAACCGTTACCATGGATAAATACCACAAGGCTTTTGCAGAAAAAATGCGAAATAAAGCTGAAACAGAAAATGTATAATTAATAAAAAAGAAGAAAAAGATCATGGCAGAATCAGATATAAAATATTTAACACCACCAACCGTAGAGGTTATGAAGAAAAAATATTGCCGGTTTAAAAAAAGTGGCATCAAATACATTGATTACAAGAATCCTGAATTTCTTAAAAAATTCCTTAATGAACAGGGCAAAATTTTGCCAAGGCGTGTCACCGGGACTTCACTTAAGTTTCAGAGAAAAATTTCTGTTGCGGTAAAAAGAGCTCGTCATTTAGGATTGTTGCCTTATGTCACTGATTTATTAAAATAAAAATTATAAAATACCATGGATATTATATTAAAACAGGATGTTACAAATCTGGGAAGTAAGGACGACATCGTAACTGTAAAAGACGGATACGCAAGAAACTTCCTGATTCCTAATAAAGTAGCTGTGATTGCCAGTGCTTCGGCAAAAAAAGTGTTGGAAGAAAATATCAGGCAACGTGCACACAAAGAAGCCAAGCTCGTTGACGAAGCTCAGGTCATAGCAGGACAATTAAAAGACATCAAACTTACAATAGGAGCCAAAACAAGTTCCAAAGGAAAAATCTTTGGCTCTGTCAGCAATATTCAAATTGCTGAAGAACTCACAAAAAAAGGATTTGACTTAGACAGAAGAAAGATTACGATCAAAGAGGACATAGTAAAGGAAACAGGTTCATATACAGCAACAATAAAATTACACAAAGAAGTAATTGTTGATTTGCCTTTCGATATCATTGCCGAATAATTATACATTTTTTTAGTTGGGTTAGTCCTTACAATAGTTGTTATTTACAAAATCAACAACAGATAATCTTTTTTTTATAATTGAATTATTATTATTTTTGGATTGGACAAACTTATTACTAACATAAAAAATAAAAAGCTATGAAAATGAAAATCATCAGTTACTTACTGTTATTGGGACTTATTTCTGCCTGTGGACCACAAACAAAAAAGCAAAAAGAAACAAAAGAAAAAGCTATGGAAACAGTTTCCAACACACTGTCTGAAAAAGAAATCGAAGACGGATGGATACTTCTTTTTGATGGTGAATCAACTGATCAATGGAGAGGATATTGCAAAGAGAAATTTCCTGAAGGTTGGATAGTTGTTGACGGCACAATCCAGTGTCTTGGCAGTGGAAGAGGCGAAGCTGGCAGTGGTGGTGATATTATTACCAAAGAGATCTTCGGAAATTTCGAATTGTCACTGGAATGGAAAATTTCCGAAGGAGGAAACAGTGGAATCTTCTACCTTGCACAAGAATTTTGTGAAGAGGGTAACCAAAAACCTATCTGGCAAAGTGCACCGGAAATGCAAATCTTAGATAACGAAAGACATCCGGATGCAAGGCTGGGAGTTGATGGAAACCGTCAGGCAGGCTCCTTATATGACTTGATCCCCGCCGATCCGCAAAATGCCAAACCTGCCGGTGAATGGAACCACGTCAAAATATTGTTTTATGATGGAACCGTTACACACTGGATGAATGGTGAAACTATTGTTGAATACCACCTGTGGACAGATAAATGGTACGAGATGGTAAACAACAGCAAATTCAAAGACTATCCTGCATTTGTTGATCCGGCTTCTGAAGGGCATATAGGTTTACAAGACCATGGTGATGATGTATGGTTCCGAAACATTAAGATCAGAGAATTATAATAAAAACATACAAATAAAGTAAAAAACCACCATAAGAAGAAAGATTATTTTTCTTATGGTGGTTTTTTCTTTTCTGCCCGCATATAATTTTGTGTTTTATAAAATCTTTATTACTTTGTGCAGGGAAAGGAAGGTATATTAAAAACAATAACATATTATTTTAACCCTGTGGCTATGGATCTTATTTTTAATGATTTAAATTTTATGTCATATATAGAAATTTTTGATGAAGCCTTTTCTTTTTCCTTCATTATATTTCTGCTGAGTTGGTTGATGCAAATTTTTTATTACCTGTATTTCTATATCCGAACTGCATTCCATAAAGAGAGAGAAGACAGCTCATCCTCTCATTCAATTCCTGTTTCTGTCGTTATCGCTGCAAGAAACGAAGCAGAAAGCATAGAAAAGAACCTTCCCTTGATCCTGGAACAAGATTATCCTGAATATGAGGTAATAGTTGTAAATGATTGTAGTACTGATGAATCCAGTGAAGTTTTAGGGACACTAATGCAACAATATCCCCATTTGCGGGTAACAAGTATTGATGAAAACGGAAAATTTACACAAGGTAAAAAACTAGCCCTAACTGTAGGTATAAAATCTGCTAAGAATGAATGGATTGTATTTACAGACGCCGACTGTAAACCGGCATCCAATCTATGGTTAAAAAGAATGAAACAACAGTTTACTGATGAACATTCTATTGTGCTTGGATATGGCGGATATGAACCCAAAAGCACAATTTTAAACAACCTGATCAGGTTTGACACCTTCTTTATTGCACTGCAATATTTTGGATTTGCAAAAGCGGGAATTCCCTACATGGGGGTTGGGAGAAATCTTGCTTACAAAAAATCTCTTTTCTTTCAACAAAAAGGTTTTGCCTCCCACTTAAAATTAATATCCGGAGATG
>CAYSRH010000337.1:0-2912 GCA_964433245.1 uncultured Bacteroidales bacterium
TCAGGTAGCGTAAATAATTTTGTTAAATCAGAATGATAAATTTCTTCTTCCGAAAAACCGGACATATCCCGAAAATGTTTATTAAAAAAAGAAATTCCGTTGTTGCTGATCATGATCATGCCTTCTGTTGAGGCTTCCACGAGTGAGTGGTACTTCTCTCTCGATTCAAGCAGTTTGTTTTCAGCTTGTTTCCTCTTTTTTTCGATTTTTAAAGAGTGCTTACTGATATAGGACAAAACCAGCACAACAACAAGCATGATCCCGAAACTGATTTTCCAGAGCCGGGAAGAAAGTGCCTCAATTTCTTCTTGCACATCCTGAATGTAGATGCCTGTTCCAACGATCCATCCCCAGGGTTCAAAAGCTTTTACATAGGAAAGTTTGGGTGTGATACGGGTGGAATCATCTTTCCATTGCCACATATATTCGACAAACCCATTTCCTTGTTTTTCTACCAGCTTGACTGATTCTACAAAAACTTTTTTCCCATGCGGGTCTTTGTAGTCGGAAAGATCTTCATTATTTAGGTCAGGACGATACGGATGGACAATCATGCGTGGTGTCATGTCGGTAATCCAGAAATAGTCTTTGTTTTCTTCCCCGTATCGCAGGTATTGTATCCGCGCAACGGCTAAGGTCTGTGCTTCTTCCCTGTCAATTAAACCATCCTGCTCATCGCGGTGGTACTTTTCTAAAATACTGTAGGCCGTATTCACCAACTCGGTGATCATCTCACGTTTTTTTTCCATCATGGCATTTTCAACAGAAGGAAGCAGTACCTGAAACAGGGTTGTAACAAAAAACACAACGACCAGTAGGGAAGGAAGTACGATGTTGGAAAAAAATTTAAAAGGCATCTTTGTATGGTTGTTAATTCAGTTTAAATGTATGAAAAATTCAGAAAAGGAACGCTTTTCTTTTGTATTTTTTGATTGGTATTGCTGTGATGCTTTGTGTTTGTTTATCAAGAACAGCAAAACCGTTTGTGGTTTTACTCCGGCTGACGGGAGGAATTCCGGCCCAGGCAATATCCGAAAGAGGGATTGCTTGTAAAAAGGGGATGGAGAGTAGTTGTTGTTTTTTCAGGACAGTAAGTCCGGGTTTGTGTGTGTGCCCCGAGACACTTAAAGTACAATGCTGTTCTTTCATGAGTTGGAGATGGGAAGAGAACTCATAGGCGTTGGAGCAGAATCCGGTCATAGAACCGGTCAGGTCAGGTGCTACATAGTGAGAGAGTAGCAGTTTGTGTTCAGGTGAAACAGGAAGCGTTATTAGTTCAGGAAGCTGATCCAGATAAACATATGCATTGTTGGCAAGAAGTGCAGAAAGTTCATTGTCCTCGTAGAGCCACAATTTGTCCTGACTCAGCTGCTTGCGTTCTTCAAAAGATCGTTGGTACCAATTGTCCGGGTATTTAAAAAGAGGAGAATAGGAAGGTGTTTTTCGTAAAGCAAAAAGGTCATGATTCCCAACAACGGCATGTTGACAGTGATGCTGAACCAAATGGACACAGGCAGAGGCATTGCGTTCATTAAGGTAGGTGTAGTGGGGTACACTGAACCCACAGACATCGCCCAGACAAACAATTTGTTCGCAACCCAGCCGCTGTATAAGCAGCAATGCTTCGCTCAGGCTTGGCAGGTCTTCGTGTATGTCGCTGATAAAAGCTATCTTCATTTCCTTGTCGATTGTCTGTATTAATTAAAGGTAAAGATACAGAAATAAAGGTCTGGGTTGGCTACTTGACGTTTTATAAAAATAAGAATTTTGCATCTTATGTTAAGGACACCGGGATTGGTATTGATAAAAGTAAGCAGGACATTATTTTCAACAGATTTGTACAGGCTGATAAAACAATTCAGGCGAATTACGGTGGTACCGGATTGGGCTTATCTATCTGCAAAGGCTTGGTTGAACTAATGGGGGGCAGTATATGGCTTGACTCGGAAGTGGGAAAAGGCTCAACCTTTTTCTTCACTATTCCACTGCAAGCTTAAGTTTCTTTGAGTCAGTTTTTTATTTTTTTTTCAAAAAAACTGCAAAAATAATTTGGTCATATCAAAATCGAATTTTATATTTGCCACGTGGATTTTTGATTAACCCGAAAGCCGCAATTTTTTGGAAGAAAGTGAGTATGCATGGAAAGGTGTGTGCTGGGAGTGTATAGTATAGTATAGAATAGTATATAATGATAAGATAATTATTTAACCTTTATTTAAGAGATTGGCGTTTTGAGAAGATACGGATTATTGATTATAACCCTTGGTTTGGTGTCGGTGCTTTACGGAAACACTTTCGTAATGCCCGACACCATTTCTGATGAAACCACCCTTGATACCCAATACGATACGGTATTTGTCAACAACCACGTTTTTGTACCCAAAAATGCCCTCTGGGTCATCGGCCCCGGCACAGTGGTGTATTTTACCGGCCCCTACTACGTTGAGGTGAGGGGGGAGGTGGAAGCGCTGGGGATGAAAAATTCGGAGGTGAAGTTTACGGCAGATACAGCGACCAAATGGAGAGGATTCTTCTTTTTTAAAAGTTGGGAAGATAGACGAGATGAATTCAGTGAGTTTAAGTATAGCGATTTTCACTATTGTGTGTTTGAAAATGGTAATGGATATAGAGCTAATTATAGTTATACGTCAGGAGGAGCAATGCAATCCTTTTTTTATGATAGTATAGCCATAGAAAACTGCACTTTCAAGTTTAATCATGGTGTTTCTGGTGGCGCTGTGAGCCTATTTAGGGCTTCATTATATGTTAATAATACAACTTTTTCTAATAATAGTGCCATTCGAGGTGGTGCTTTATACGGAGAAGGTAACATCAGAATTGATAATTCGACTTTTGCTAATAATTTTGACTCCTACTGGGGAGGCGCTATTATGCATATTTCAGGGGTACTA
>CAYSRH010000338.1:0-2901 GCA_964433245.1 uncultured Bacteroidales bacterium
GGGTCCAAAATCACAAACCCGTTCCATCCCAAAAATTCCCCAGACATAACCATAACCAAAAAAAACCACCAAAGTCTGCAAAGTGGACATCCTCAAAAGAGCCCCAACGGCCCGTCTCATTTCTGCATGGGCCCAAGGCCCATGAACACTTGAATCCCCTCTTTTGACAGGGCTGAAAGCCCGTTTCATCATTAGGGGAAAGATGAGCCTGACTTTTTCCAAGTATACCACAACATTTCCCCCCTCTTTCCCAAAATAGCCCTATGGGGATATCTACCATCTGCATATAGCAAATCATAGCATGCTTCGCTGGTCTATTCTTGTATGAGATGACTGCATATATCAGCCATTGTCCACGATGTTGAATTTGACGTTTAATAAGATAAGTTGAATCGGAACAGAAAATTCCAGGAGGTGGACTCATGAATTTGCAAGCACACGACATAAACAATCAACTCAATATTATTTTAGGTATCTGCTATAAATTGCGGGCGACGCCGCATGCGATGGACCATCTTGGCCAGTCACTTGGGCTGATTGAACATTCAGTCTATCGCGCAAACATACTGATAAAAGAAATAACCCATGGCATATCAGAACCGGACAAGAACAAATCGTTTGTGAATATTACAGACATCTTGAATCGTATTGTTCATATCCTTAGTTTGATAGTGGGTAAAGATGTAAATATTGAAGACCATGGCCATCATGCTCCATTCTATATCAACGGTTATCCGCAGGACTTGGAACAAGCCTTTCTCAACCTTGTCATGAACGCAAAAGAAGCAGTAGGCAAATCAGGAACGATTGTTATCAATCGCGAAATACTGCCTGCCACCGATTCCGCATACGAAAGAGAATACAGCGAATGCCGCCCTGAGATTCTTCGTGTCACTATATCTGATACCGGCCCGGGCATTCCCGATGCACTAAAGCAAAGTGTATTTGAACCTTTTTTTACCACCAAATCCTCAAACCTTGGTATGGGTTTAGGTTTGTCGATTGTAGCAAAAGTAATAGCCGAGCACGATGGTAGGATTACATGCAATGAGGCGAATTCGAGATATGGAACAGAGATCTGCATTGAGATACCCGGATATGCTAGGGCGTCAAAACATTCATGCGTTGACTGAATCCTGTCAATCAAACGCTTACCTCCTTTAAAAGCGTCGATTCTTTTCTGTATACATAGTAGAATTTGACAGCGAGTGAAAAATTGATTTAAGATTAGAGCTATATGACATTTTGACAGGCAGGAATCCTCAGACTTATCTCCTCTTTACCAAATTTCACATCAAAAGATGCTTGGCAGAAAAGTATTGAAGCAGGAATATCTATGACTTTCGAATCAAAAGAATATTGCAGTTTGGATTGTATCGAATTTTTGGAGTCGCTTCCGGTGTTTGTTCTGGCTTTTTCAGACACGCTCAAGCCGCTTTACTGGAATCGTGAGTTCATGCGGGCTACCGGTTGGACAAAAGAAGACCTGACGAACGTCGGGAATGCATTGGAATTGATCTGTCCAGAAGATAAGTACAGGCGACGGCTTATTCAGGATTTTGAATCCCAAGGCCGACAATGTTATAAATGGGAAGCGGATATAAACTGCAAAACTGGTTCAAAAATACGGGTGGCCTGGTCTACCGTTAACATAGATATCCCGTCGACAGACTGGGACTGCTGGGGTATCGGGATTGATATTACGGAGAAGCAACATGCCTTCGAGAATCTGCAAAAGAGTGACCTTTATTACAGTTCTCTGGTTAATTCTCTGGCGGCTTGTCTTTGCCGGTGGAAACCTGATACGACCTTAACCTTCGTGAATCAGGCCTATTGTGATCTAATAGGCCTTCCAAAGCCCGAACTTCTCGGACGAAAGTGGTTGGATTTTCTTCCAGAATCCGCTCGAGAGCAGGTTATCTCACAAATTGAAGATTCCATTGCCAATCATGAAAGTACAAAATACGCTCATCCCGTTAATACCAAAGACAAAGTTCTTCGATGGATGGAATGGCACGATAAGCCCATTATAGATAGAAATGGTCATTTGCTTGAATACCAGTCTTTCGGGAATGATATTACCAACAAAAGAGACCGGGAGAAACTACTTGATGAAGCGAGTGAAAGCCAACTTCAACAATGGGGAATGGAACTGCATGACAGCGTACTGCAAAAAATAACCGCTTCTCTTTTTATGCTCGAAGTGGCAAAGGATACAACCAGCGTCGAGACGGAAATGAATGACTTACTGAGCAAATGTCTCCAACTCGTCTCGGAATCATATGATGAAATACAGAATCTTTCCAGACAACTATTTCCCCCAATGCTCAGTCAAGGTGGTCTTCTTGAAGCCCTCGAAGAATTTGCCTCTCACACGGAACAGATTTTTCAGGTCTGCTGCCATATAAACATGAATAAAGGTATACATGATCAGGCATCCTATGCTGTTTTTCTAGATGGAAAGCAAATTGAGGCTATACATCTTTTTCGTATAGTACAAGAGGCCGTGAGAAACGCAATTAAACATGGGCAAGCGACGATCATAGAAATCATTATACAAATATCAGAAACAGACCTGGAAATATGTATCATTGATAATGGTCAGGGATTTGACACATCCAACATAGATATCGGAACAGGTCTCGAATCCATGCGTCACCGGGCAAGTCTTTTAAGCGGAAGTCTAAGCATTGCTTCCGTTATCGGAAAGGGCACAAACGTACGTTGCAAAATACCAAATATTTTAAAGAAATGATACTATAATGACGGTTAAGAGAAGCGAGCCGCAAGCCAAACACCGTATTGCTATTGCCGACGATCATCAAGTGATTCTGGACGGGTTGATCTTAATTCTTGAAAAACACGAAAGATTTTCCATCTGCGGAACTGCGTGCAATGCCC
>CAYSRH010000339.1:0-2895 GCA_964433245.1 uncultured Bacteroidales bacterium
GAGGAAACAATACCCGATGTATTAAGAAAACAAGGAAAACGGACGTATCGTTCCATACAGATGGACGGACAGGAAATAGAATTTAGTGATGGCTTTACGGACCTGCATACCCGGGTGTATGAAGAAACCATGAAAGGCAAGGGATTTGGGCTTGAAGAAGCACGGACTTCCATAGAAACGGTTTATGCAATAAGAAATGCAAAGCCACTGGGCATGCAGGGAGAATATCACCCATTTGTAAAAAAAGTAATAAGTTAAAATCAGCACATACAATGTACAAAAAGATTATTAAGAAAGAGAAAAAGATTGCACTCATAGGATTGGGGTATGTTGGATTGCCCATTGCCTTAGAATTTGCTAAAAAAGTACCGGTCATCGGTTTTGATGTGAATTGTGAACGTATTGAATCGATGAAAAAAGGTGTTGATCCGAGCAAAGAACTTCCAAAAGAAGCTTTTCAGGACTGTGATATTCATTTTACTGCGGAACCTGAAGATCTGCGGGATGCATCATTTTATATTGTGGCTGTTCCAACACCTGTGGATGAGCATAATGTACCGAACCTGAAGCCCCTTCTTTCAGCTTCCGAAACTGTGGGGAGATTTTTGAAAAAAGGAGACTATGTCGTGTATGAGTCAACCGTATATCCCGGATGCACAGAGGAAGACTGTGTGCCTGTGCTTGAAAAAACTTCAGGATTAGAATTTGTAAAGGATTTTAAGGTTGGTTTTTCTCCTGAAAGGATCAATCCCGGAGATAAAAAGAATACACTTACCACCATTGTGAAAGTTGCTTCCGGATGTGATGAAGAATCAGCAGAAAACATTGTCAAAGTTTACGAAATGGTGGTGCAGGCAGGTGTCCATAAAGCCACAAGTATCAAGGTTGCAGAAGCAAGCAAGATCATTGAGAACACACAGCGGGACATCAATATTGCTTTTATGAACGAATTGTCTATTATTTGCAGTCGTTTGGGAATTAATACTTTTGAGGTGCTGGAAGCTGCCGGAACGAAGTGGAACTTTTTGAAATTCTTTCCGGGGCTGGTCGGAGGACACTGTATAGGGGTGGATCCTTATTACCTCTCATTCAAAGCCAAAGAATTGGGGTACCATGCACAGATTATTAATGCAGGGAGGTTTATCAACGACTCAATGGGAGGCTATATAGCAAAAAGAATTGTTAAGCAGATAGCTGCAGGAGGACATAACATTAATCAATCCCATGTTCTGATAATGGGTGTGACGTTTAAGGAGAATGTGTCAGATATCCGCAACACCAAAGTGGTGGATATTATTAAAGAACTTGATTCTTATGGGGTGTCTGTTGATGTCATGGATCCACATGCCTCTGATGCCGACATGCAAAAAGAATACAACATTGGCTTGATTGAAAAACCTGAAAAAAACAAGTACGACACCATTGTTGTGGCTGTTAACCATGATGAATACCTGACATTGGACGAGTCCTACTTTTTATCTTTAAGCAAAGAAGGTACTGTTTTTGTTGATGTCAAAGGCGTATATAGGGATAAAATTCGTCAATTAGGGTATTGGAGTTTGTAAGTTGCGATTGCGCTTTAAATTATTGATTAACATAATATGAGATACTTATGGAGAATAATCAGAATAATAGCGAATATGAAATTGATTTGATTGAAATCAAAAATAGAGTAGGGGTTTTTGTTAAAAAAATAATGAAAGGAATCTTTCGTTTTCTTATTCGAAAGGGTCTGTGGTTGGTGTTGTTTGCCCTTTTGGGACTTGGTACAGGCTATCTTTATTACCTGTATTTTTATGTTCCGGTTTACCGGACTGTCTCTTTGGTAGAGGTTAACCATGTACAACCTGCTTATTTTGTGTTGCATATTAAGCGTTTGAACCGAATGTTAGAGCAAGAGAATACAAAGAAGATTGCCGATGTGCTCAACCTTTCTGAAGAAGAAGTAGCAACCATTCGCGAGGTGCATGTCCTTTGGGGAATTGATGAGGAGATGTTTTCATGGGATAGACAGAATATCAAGATAAACGACTCATTGCAGTTACAGTATAACAGGTTGATGGAGGTGTCGTTTCTTGTTAGTGACCAGTCTGTTATTCCGAAATTGTCGCAGGCTCTTTCTTCCTATATGTATAGTAACGAATCCTTTGCCCGGGTGGTAGAAATGGAGACAGCTTATTTAGATGAGGCAATTGCTACGATTGATAAGCAGATTATATTACTGGACAGTATGATACTGAATCAGAACCAGCCGATTGGAAAACGGGGCGGTAATCACCCTATGATATTTCTGGCTGAACCGAAAAGTTATCATTTCGATGTATTGCAGTTGCATGAGAAAAGACAATACTATGCTAGAAAAAGAGAATTTGAGTCGTCCGCATGCAGAATGCATTTTGATTTTGTTTCTTATATAAGTCTGGAAGCAGATTTGTACTCAAAATTAAGAGTTTTTATTTTCAGTTTTCTTTTAATAGGAGTGCTTATGTTTATTCTATTAGATAACCGAAGTGAAATATCTAAATGGATCAATGACGATCTGTAATGTATAATAGCGACTGCTTTTTTGAGCATAAGGCATTCATTTATTAGAAATTAAAATAATTTATGTGCGATTAAGTAAACTAAAGGGCAAATTTAAAGGGGAGTTAATTGCCAATTCGTTAACCTTGATTGGGGGGACAGGGTTTGCTCAGTTAATTACTATATTGTTATCTCCTGTTTTAACACGTCTATATACCCCGGAAGAGTTTGGTGGATTGGGATTTTATTTGGGTGTTGTATCTGTATTAGGATTGCTTGTAAGTGGCAGATATGAAATGGCGTTGATGCTACCTAAAACCAATAGAGAGTCTAAAAGATTGTTAATCTTGGCTTTCTATATTACGATGCTTT
>CAYSRH010000340.1:0-2895 GCA_964433245.1 uncultured Bacteroidales bacterium
ATGTAGGAAAAACAAGGGAAAAATGAAGGGAACTGCAAATTTGTCGTGCACCCGATGAATCCCCGATTGTTAATGTGCTTGACACTATTGGTCAATCCTCTTATCCTCTACCAAGAGTTGAAGTCTTTTGGTGATCAGGACTCAACAATAATTGATTTATTACAACCGATACTGATCGGGCGATAAGATGCCAGCGACCTATACACCACTCCGCTATCCCGGCGGGAAAACAAAATACTCGAATCTTTTTGTCGATACCATTTTTCTAAACGATCTTCAAGATTGTACATTTGTTGAGGTTTTTGCAGGGGGTGCCGGTGCAGCAATTTCATTGTTACTCAAGGGGCACGTGAAATCGCTTTTCCTTAATGATCTTGATATTGCCATCTATGCATTCTGGAAATCAGTTAAGGAGCAGCCAAAGGAATTGATCCAACTTATCAAAAGCACTCGGATAAGCATGGCGGAGTGGAAACGACAAAAAGCGATATACGATGCCAAAGACGCAAGTGATCTACTGACACTGGGCTTCGCCACTTTGTTTTTAAACCGCTGTAACCATTCAGGGATATTGCAGGCCAGACCTATTGGGGGAATGAAGCAAAACGGGGAATACAATATCAAATCCAGATTCAACAAGGATACCTCGATCAAAAAGATCAAAGCGATTTCAGAAAAGGCTGATTCGATTGAAGTTTTCAACGAAGATGGCGTCGGTTTTCTGAATTACCTGAATCGTAAATATTCAAAAAGAAATTTTTTGATTTATTTTGACCCTCCATATTACCAAAAAGGCCCTGCTCTATATCTCAACCATTTTTCGCACGACGATCATCTGGAGTTGAGTGAAGAAATACTGAAATGTGATTCGCCTTGGGTGCTTTCATACGACAATCATGATCCGATTATTGAAATGTACTCCCATTCAGAATGCAACCTTTACACCAACAATATCAGACACACTATCACAGGAAATTACCACGCTCAGGAATTGGTTATTAGTAGGCTGAATCTCCCAGAATATCTGAACCAACTTTCATTATAGTATATCACAGGAGCTAAGGATGAGTAAAACACGAGTAACTTGTCTAAAAATCGATTCTTTTCGACGGTTTCATGATATCGAAATACAACTTGGGGAGCACGTAACACTGATTGCCGGTGAGAATGGAACGGCAAAATCGACATTGCTTGGTATGCTAGCTCAGCCTTTTTCTTTCGGCTACTTGCAGGGTAAATCTCATGGCAAGGCAGATATGTCCTCATACACCGACAATTATCACGGGCTAATCTTAAGTGATTATATTGATCTCACGGGCAAGAATTTTAGCTACGATTGCGATGACATATTTCGGCTTTCCCGAAAACATGATAATGTCAGGAACAAGTACCAATATGAAACCGTTTTGGATGGCGTGCCGCTTTCCGAGAATTCACCTCTAATGCACAGCAACCTGTTAACGAAGAATAGGATTCGCAAAACCGATAAAGGTGTTCGTTTTGTTACAGGACCTGGCACTAGCCATAAAAGAGGAGAAGGCAATTATCCGCATCCTGTTATTTATTTAGGGCTTAACCGCTTATGGCCACTTGCCGAGTCTAAAGAATGCAGTTTTACTGGAGAAAATCTTTCTAAGGATGAAATGGACTGGTATGTAGACAAATACAATGAGGTGTTATGCTTAGAAGAATATGACAATGAAGCCAGATACATGGACACACTGGAAAAAGGGAAGGCTATAACTCCAGAAAGCAAAGACTATGATGGAGAAAGTTGTTCAGCAGGTCAGGATAATTTGGGAAGAATTCTCACTGCTATACTCTCTTTCCGTAATCTAAAAGAGAGTTTAGGAAGCGAATATAGGGGTGGGCTTCTATTGATTGATGAAGCTGACGCAACGCTTCATCCTTCAGCTCAGGTTCGTTTATTGGAACTGCTATGCAAAGCCACCGAAGAACTTTCACTTCAGATTATAGGAACAACTCATTCACTTACATTGTTGGAGAAGGCCTATAAGTCCGTTTCAAGGCAGCAGACTAACGTCATATATTTATCGAGATGTGATGGAAGTGTGGTGGTTGAACCTTTTGATAGTTATGAACAGATTCGGGATCACTTACACCTTGAATCAACTCCCCTTATCAAGAGGAGAACAAGAAAGGTTTCAGTAATATTTGAAGACGAAGTAGGGAAAGCCATGTTTCATCAAATATGCGGGTCTAAGCTCAGAAACTATATTACAGTCAAAGACTTAAATAGTATTGGCGCAGGTGACATGAAGCGATTTGCATCTTTATCAAAGTCGATACCTGTATTATCCGATGTAATCTTTGTCGTTGATGGTGATATGATTAACGAATGGAGAAAGCCGCCTCGAAACCTTATAACTCTGCCAGGATATGCAAGACCAGAAACACTGATTTTCAGGCATCTCTACAATATGACCGAGTCCAATCCTTTTTGGAAAAGTGTAAATACTACCTACAGTAGAAGAGTTGCTATCACAAAGTATCGCCCAAAGAGCATAGAGAAAGGCGATGAAAAACAGTGGGTGAAAACATGGTATCAAAAGCAGAGCAGATACTGGGGAAGAGAGAACAAGAAAGTTTTCAAGTCATGGGTACAGGATAATAAAGGCGAATGTCTTGATTTCTGTAATAAATTCATTCGTCTGTTGAAAAACAAATTTAATGGTGATATCCCTCCCGAAACGATTGAGAGAGCGGTTTCGCCATTGAAATGAATCTTTATACTTTTCTGACTATGATCACCGTCTTTTCCCATAATGGAGGCATGATAATGCACAAAAAGCCGGACGAGGTTGAGACCCCGTCCGGCTTTTATGTGCGCCAGGCATGTTGTAATTCTTGGAGGTGTAAGTCCTCTACAGGCTT
>CAYSRH010000341.1:0-2877 GCA_964433245.1 uncultured Bacteroidales bacterium
CCTTTATTCTATCATGCACAGCTATGAGCTTCATGCTTTTTCGACCATGCATAAAATAGTGAAAAAGTATTTTTCAGAGGAGCGTGTTATTCAGTTGTTTGACAGGTATGCAACCTATAATGGATCAAACCCTTACAAAGCACCGGGAACACTGATGGTCATTCCTCATCTTGAACACAATATCGGGGCTTTTTTCCCGATCACAGGGATGTATGGCATTGTTGAAGGTCTTGTAAAACTCGCCGAAGAATTAAAGGTCAAATTTCATTTCAATGCCAGGGCAGAAAAAATTGAAACAGGCAAAAGGAATATAAAAGGAATAACCATAAAAGGAAGGACAATTTCAAAAGAAATCGTTATATCAAATGTTGACATTTATAATACGTATAAAAATTTGCTCCCATCAATTCATATTCCCAAAAAGACATCACTGTCAGAACAATCGACCTCAGCCTTGATTTTTTACTGGGAAATCAACAGGGAATTTGCTCATCTTGATATACATAATATTCTGTTTTCCGGAAATTATGCCGAAGAGTTTCAATATCTTTTTGACAGAAAAGAAATGTATCACGATCCAACTGTTTACATCTTTATCAGCTCAAAAATTGTTTGGAATGATGCGCCTCACGGACACGAAAACTGGTTTGTTATGATTAATGTCCCACCTGATACAGGACAAGATTGGCAAAAACTCACTCAACAAGCGCGGAATTTTATTGTTAATAAAATAAATTCCATGTTACACTGTGATATAAAAAAACATATCAAAGCAGAAGAGTTCGCAAATCCGGTCACAATAGAGCAGAAGACAGCATCAAGGGGCGGAGCCTTATATGGAAATAGTTCAAACAGCAGGTATTCAGCTTTTAACAGGCATGCGAATTTCTCGCGCAAAATCAGGGGATTATATTTCACAGGCGGAAGCGTCCATCCCGGAGGAGGGATACCATTATGTCTAGCTTCTGCTAAAATAGTCAGCAACTTAATTCAAACTCAAAGATGATTTCATCAATTCAAACAAACAAGTCATTTATTCTGTCCATGCGTATTTTTATTCTCATTATATACCTGGTTGGTCTGGCAGGATTCGCATCTGAAGAATACAGGCCGTTATTCAGGAAGCTGATTCCTCTGACCATTCTGCTTACTTTTGCCATACTTCTCCTGTTTCATCAACCATGGAAGAAAAAAACGGCTATAGTACTCATTGGTATTGCCATTTTTACTTTCTTTATCGAAGTAGCAGGCATAAAAACAGGTCGTATTTTTGGCGAATACAGCTATCTTGACGGGCTGGGAATCAAGATATTTAATACACCGTTGATGATTGGTGTGAACTGGCTCTTTTTGTTATATAGTGTCTATATCATCGTCAACAAAATCAATATTTATCACATGAGTAAACTGTTCCTTGGCGCCCTGCTTATGGTACTACTGGATATATCCCTTGAACCGGTTGCAGATAACATGGGCATGTGGGAATGGTCATCTGAAAAAGTTCCCCTGAGAAACTATATAGCATGGTATTTTATTTCTTTACTCATGCTGACTGTTTTTAGACGCTTCTTAAAAGAAGCTGACAATAAACTTGCAGGTACCGTTGTTGTTTCACAGGTTATCTTTTTTGTGGCGCTCAATATTATTTTCAGATAATCAAATCATCATATGGGAATATTTTATGCAATATCGATCATTTTCATTTGGGGAGCTCATCTGTTTTATACTCTACAGTATGTCGAAGTTGATTTTACATCCCCGCTGTTTTATGTTCATGTGGTTTTCCAAACATGGATTTACACCGGATTATTTATTACCGGACATGATGCCATGCACCGGACTGTGTCAAAAAAAGCTTCGGCAAACAAAATCATCGGAACAGTAGCTGTTGCCCTGTATGCCGGCATGTCGTACCGGAAACTGATGAAAAATCACTGGGAACACCACAAACACCCTGGCAGTGAATCAGACCCTGATTTCTGTGTCAAATATCAAAATTTCTGGATTTGGTGGTCAGTCTTTATGTATAAATATATAACAATATCCCAGCTTATCATAATGGCTGTCGGGTATAATGTCCTGGCTTATTATTTCCCGGAACAATCTGTTGTGTTGTTCTGGCTCATCCCGGCATTACTAAGCACGCTCCAGTTATTCTATTTCGGCACTTACCGTCCGCACAGATATCCACACTCCACGGAAATGAAGCCGCATAATGCACGAACTCAAAAGCTAAATCATTTGTGGGCGCTGATTTCATGTTATTTCTTTGGCTATCACAATGAACATCATTGTTATCCCGGTACACCCTGGTGGAAGCTTCCTGAAATGAAAGAACAAATGCAAACAGCCCATAAGAATGATTAAAGCTCGGCACAATTATTTTTACACCTGTTTTTTTGAACATTACCTGAAATTTAGTCTTTTCAGGCATTTCAAACATGTAAAAGTTCTTGGCGATTATACGGAAAAAGGTCTTCCTGTTCTTCTGATTGGCAATCATTTTAGTTTTTGGGATGGTTTTGTTTCTTTTTTTCTCGCACGTAAGGTCTTTCGTAAAAAATTTCATGCCATGATGCTTGAAGATGAACTCAGGGAAAGGATGTTCCTGAATAAAATAGGATGCTACTCAATAAAAAAGAACTCACGCACAGTTATAGAAACGCTGCATTATACATTAAACCTGCTTCATCACCCTGAAAACCTAATTGTCATGTATCCGCAGGGCGAAATTCAATCCTCACATATCCTGAAGGTGAATTTCGATAAAGGTCTGAATAAGATACTGTTTGATAAGAACCTGAGAATAAGACTATTTTTTTATGTTGCATTAACAGACTATTTTTCCAGCCCACGTCCGTATTTAGCCATCCACCT
>CAYSRH010000342.1:0-2855 GCA_964433245.1 uncultured Bacteroidales bacterium
GCTGTGGCAGGAGAAGCTGATGTACCTTTTTTCAGTATATCAGGTTCTGATTTTGTTGAAATGTTTGTAGGTGTCGGAGCTTCCCGTGTACGGGATCTGTTCAAACAGGCAAAAGAAAAAGCACCCTGTATTGTATTTATTGATGAAATTGATGCCATCGGGCGGGCACGTGGAAAAAACGCCAGTTTTGGGTCCAACGACGAAAGAGAAAATACACTTAATCAACTACTGAGTGAAATGGATGGATTTGGTGACAATAGCGGTGTCATCATTATGTCAGCCACAAACCGTGTAGATATTCTTGACAAAGCACTGCTCAGGGCAGGTCGTTTTGACAGACAAATACATGTGGATCTGCCCGATCTCACAGAACGAAAAGCAATCTTTCTCGTACATCTGAAACCCCTGAAATTAGACAAGTCAATAGACACTGATTTTCTTGCCAAACAAACATCCGGTTTTTCAGGGGCAGACATTGCCAATGTATGCAATGAAGCAGCCCTGATTGCTGCAAGAAACAACAAAAAACAAGTGACCAAACAAGATTTTCTCGATGCTGTTGACAGAATCGTTGCCGGACTTGAAAGAAAATCCAAGGTCATCTCTCCCGCAGAAAAAAAAGTAATTGCCTACCATGAATCCGGACATGCAACTGTCAGCTGGTTTCTGGAACATGCCCACCCCCTCGTTAAAGTAACCATTGTCCCTCGAGGGAGAGCTCTGGGATCAGCATGGTATCTGCCTGAAGAGAGACAGATTACAACAAAAGAACAACTGTTGGACGAAATGTGTACAACACTGGGGGGAAGAGCATCCGAAGAACTTACTTTTGATCAGGTATCCACAGGTGCACTGAATGATCTTGAACGTATTACCAAACAGGCATATGCAATGGTGTCTTTTTTCGGAATGAGCCCGAAAATCGGGAATATCAGCTTTTTTGATTCTACAGGCGGCAATGAATTTTCCTTTAACAAGCCATACAGTGAAAAAACAGCTGAGTTTATTGATGCAGAAGTAAAAGAGATAATCGAAACATCTTATAAACGTGCCAAAGATCTATTGATAAAACATAAAGATGGATTGGAGAAATTGGCCAATAAATTACTTGAGGATGAAGTTATTTTCAAAGAAGACTTAGAGAAAATTTTTGGAAAACGCCCCTATGGAGATCCTGACGAAAATCTTGTAACACAAAAAAAAACAAGAGCAAGAAAGAAAACAAATAAATGAAAAACGTAATCACCCGCACCCTGACCGGCATCGCATTCATGCTTTTCATTATTGGAGGCATGCTCTTGCATCCACTGTCTCATGTATTTGTTTTTGGCGCATTAATCGTATTCAGCCTTTCTGAATTTAAATATTTTTTAAGCCCGAAAAAACTTACATTAGAAAACAGGCATATAGTTTTCGGACTTTTGATCTATCTGATCAGTGCCTTCGTCATATATCAGTATTTACCTGTTCAGTTTATCTGGCTTGTTATGTTTTTTTTGCTAATTGAATTTATGATCCTTCTATTCAAAAACCATAAAGACCCCTTAGAAGATATCGGCGGATACTTTTTTGGCTTATTGTATATCGTTGCACCATTCTCTTTGATCCATATTCTCGCAATTTCAAGTACAGGCTACTCTCCGCTTTTATCTATCGCTCTTTTTATCATCATCTGGACAAATGATACCGGTGCCTATTGTGTCGGAATGACCATGGGGAAAAACAGGCTCTTTGAACGTATCTCACCAAAAAAATCATGGGAAGGTGCCATGGGAGGTGTTTTGTTCTCTCTTGGTGCAGGAGCTATATTGGCCTATTATACAGAATTTTCCCTGTTGTTTTGGTTGTTCTTCTCGCTTGTTGTGAGTATAAGCAGTATTTTTGGTGATTTATTTGAAAGCATGTTAAAACGACAGCTTGACATAAAAGACAGTGGCAGTATATTACCCGGGCATGGCGGAATCTTAGACAGACTTGACTCTGCATTATTTGCTATCCCTGCCGGTCTTGTTTATATAAATATTTTTTTCTATTTTTAGACTGTAATCATAAAAAATGGGCATACACAAAGAAGGATATAAGATTCTCCTGATCGCACTGGTTGCTTTCATAGCCATTATTGCATTTCTGTACATAGTTTTTCCTCAGTACGAACCTTACAATAAAACCATTGCCATCTTTATTGTTATGTTTTATATCTTTCTGGTACATTTCTTTTTCAGACCCGAACGCTCTGTCTCACCCAACGAAAAAATCATTTACGCACCGGCAGACGGAGAAGTTGTCGTTGTAGAAGAAACAGAAGAAACAGAATTTTTAAAAGAAAGATGCATCCAGGTTTCCATCTTTATGTCTATATGGGATGTACATATCAACTGGATTCCTGTTCCGGGGAAAATAAAAAAAACAATTTATCATAAAGGAAAATTCCTGATCGCCTATCTTCCTAAATCTTCCACAGATAATGAACGGACTTCAATTTTAATTGAAACGCCACAGGGCATTCCTGTTGTGGTTCGACAAATCGCCGGCTTTATTGCCAGGCGTATCCGCACCTATGTAAAAGAAGGCGATATGGTAAATCAAAACCAGGAACTTGGATTCATTAAATTCGGATCACGCGTTGACCTTTTCCTGCCTGTTAACACCCCTATATCGGTAAAAGTCGGTGAAAAAGTGAAAGGCAATGAAACAGCGATTGGTCATTTGGCTTAAACAAGTCGCTATTTTCCTGCACTTAAAACGAATACTTCAGCGATAAATCCAAAATCCCTGCCGAGCCCAAGCCTTCAGCAAACAAAACCGATGCATCATCCTGATGCAGAAAATCACCAACAATCACTTTATCAGCCAGC
>CAYSRH010000343.1:0-2849 GCA_964433245.1 uncultured Bacteroidales bacterium
CCTTGCCATACTAAAATCATAGGCCGTAAGCATTGAGATTTTTTCATTTCTGATTTTCATCTCACTTAGTACGCGTGTGGTTACTTTCTTAATATCCGGATTGCTTTCCATGTCTTGCAATTTAGTGAACAGAATAAAGCCGTTCTATGTGAAAAAGAAGCCGGATCTGTTTTAGAAACGGCTTCTTAAAAATAACTTTTGTAAAGAAATAAAAAAATACTTTTTAAAGGGTATTACTCATTAATTGTTTTTATTGAAATAATTTCGTTTCCGCTTTGTATATAAATGATCACGGGACCTGATGGCATTGTGTTAATTAGTCCGGACAAAGGGATGTTGTAATTTCCGATTTTCTGTCTTTGTTTATGTAATGTACCCTGAGATTGCCCGTTTATGTGGTATGCTTTGATGTTCACATCTGCTTCTTCCTTTAAGCTGTAGTAAAGTATTGACTCCTGTGTTAATGGATTGGGATAAATGGATACATCGTCAATCAATGTACTTTTTTGAATCAATAGGGCAGCAGGGGGATTTTCTTCACGCAAGCGGTTATCTTCAATATTGGAAATTGATTGGCTGAAAGGTCCTGAACTCGCTTTAAATCCGGATAATTCCATCCCGACAAAATCTTCTTCGTACAATGTATCGTTGAGAGCGATAATACCGAGATAATAAAACGTTATCTCAAGTGCCAGGGGATCAGGGTCAGCATAAGAAAAGAGTGTGTCACCAACAACATAATATACGGTGTCGTAAGCAGCACCCAATAGTTGGGATGAGTCATGATGCCTGCAAACATATACGGGAATGCTGTCGGTTCCGTGGACACTTTGAAATAATTCAGTCAGCTTAATGCCTTCTACTTCGTAAGGTTCAATGTGGACGTGCATGGTATCGTTCCTGATCTCCTGTTGTATCAGCAATGTTTTGTGGTAACGGCAGGAGTCTATCTCTGTATCAAAGTCTGTAAGTGGATATTGAATTTCTTGAGGTCCAGATCCAAAATCAATAGTAGCTGTATATTGATAGGTGATATTTGCTGTGATCTTGTACTTGTATGATTGTTTTTTTGGTTCGGAACCGGTGTCTTCAAATATAGGGATTTCCTGGTAATTAAGCTGTCCTATATCGACATACATTCCGGATGCAGTATCCCATCGGAATACATTATAATGATTGATTGAAAGGGAATCAAATTCCGCCTCATAATTTTCCAGTAATTGTTGCACCTCCGGATCTGCGAGTACAGAATCAACAGATATCCTTTGCCAGATAACAAGATTGTTGTCTATTGCAGGGTTTGGGTCATTGGTAACCAATGCAATTTGAATACCGCGACTTAACTGAGCCTCTAATTCAGGCATGCCAAATGAAAGACCGGTGTAGGAAAATAAGATTGTCAATGTTATAATAATATTCTTCATCATTTTGTTTTTATATGTTAAACATGATAACAAATATAAACATTTTTGTTATCACGTTCAAATTTTTTCCAAGTTATATTATTTGTTTTTCCCGAGATAATCGGCAATCTCTGTGGGACAAACAAATGTAAAATCTGCCGGACAGGAATAAAATGTGTGTTAATTGAAAAACATAATTCATAACAGATATAAACATAATCCTTATATTTGTGGTAAAAAAAATCCAGAAATAATGCGCAGGTATTCTTTTTCTTTAGGTTTAGCATTTGTTGATATATTACTGGTTATAGCAGCTTATGTGTTGGCTCTTTATCTGAAACCGGATAGTTCGCTGGATGCGTTATTGCATTACAGGGTACCTTTCTTTTTGATTCTTGTTTTCTGGATATTGTTTTCTTTTATGTTAGGGAAATATCACTGGGGAAGGATCCGGGACAAGCAACATTTGTTCAGAAATCTTTTATTTAATGCTTTTCTTGTTCCGGCAGTTTTCAGTGTTGTGATCATGTTTTTTCCGGAAATGAACACCTCTCGTTTTATTCTTTTCGGGACAAGTCTCCTTGCATTCGTTTTCGAGATTGTTTTTTTTGGTATTTTTTATAGTGTTGTTCGTTCAAAGAATTTATCTGTTGTTACAGATTATTTGAGGCAAAGCAAAAGACAAGCTGAACAGATATTTCAGGTTGAAAGTCCTGAGGAAATACGCAGAAAATCTGAAAAGATAGAAGAATTTGTCAGGGAAGAATGCGGGGAAAATGTATTGTATTTATTTCAGCAGCATGTAGATATTTTTAATCTGCAGACGCTGATGATTTCAACAACAACGAAATTTAACATACAAAAACAAGCTGATAATTTTTTTAATGCAATAGTAAACTTACAAAAGATTAATGACATACGATATGTAAATAAATTTTTTGAAGAAGTTAATTTGAAATTACCGGTTGGCGGTTTATTTTTGGGTTGTGCTGAAACGAAGGAGTTGAGGAAAAAAAGGCTTTTGGAAAAGTTTCCTCCGGTTTTAAACTGGATATATTATATGTTTGATTATATATTTAAAAGATTGTTTCCGAAATTCGGATTGACCAAATGGCTATATTTTTCAATAACATCGGGAAGAAATCGTGTAATCAGTCGTGCAGAGGTTCTGGGACGACTTTGTTCCTGTGGTTTTGAGGTTGTTGAAGAAAAAGTTATTGACCGGAGTTTCTTTTTTGTTGTCAGAAAGATAAGAGAACCCTTTTATGATATGGATCCAACCTATGGGGCTTTTGTTAAGTTAAGGCGTGTAGGAAAAAACGGAAATTTTTTTAATGTGTATAAATTCAGAACCATGCATCCTTTTTCGGAATATCTTCAAGAATATGTTTATCATCTTAATCGCTTGGATGAAGGAGGAAAACTGAAAGATGATTTCAGGGTGAC
>CAYSRH010000344.1:0-2848 GCA_964433245.1 uncultured Bacteroidales bacterium
CGCTGCTAAGCAGCTTATTATAGTCACGTAGTGACGACCTGTTTGTAGAATAAAACCACGGTGCATAAAACAAGCCCCATTCGGGGGGCGACCTGTCGTAATTATTCGACTATCAAGCATATATACAAAATAATATTTTTTTACCGGACACTAATGTTTTATTAATTAATTTAGAGGACAAATTTAAAGGAAATATTCAAGAATACATTTTATTAAGGGTTGCTTTTGTATTGCATTTATTTTATCTGCAAATGATATGGAAAAACTATTTTCGAACGAATATTTTATGCGTCAGGCGCTCAGGGAAGCAGAAAATGCTTTTGCTGCGGATGAAATACCTGTAGGCGCTGTTGTTGTGTGTGAAAACCGGATTGTGGCAAGGGCCCACAATCTGACAGAAACGTTACATGACGTAACAGCCCATGCAGAAATGCAGGCTTTCACGGCAGCAGCCAACTCTTTGGGAGGAAAATATCTGTCCAACTGCAAACTTTATGTAACACTGGAACCTTGTATTATGTGTGCAGGGGCTGCTTTCTGGACACAAATAGGAGCCATTATTTACGGAGCTGATGATCCCAAAAGAGGATTCCGTCAACACAGTAAAAATATTTTGCATCCCAAATGTTCAGTAGAAGGAGGAGTTCTTGCCAATGAGTGTTCTCAATTACTGACCCGGTTTTTCATGCAAAAAAGAATATCAGAAAATTAATCTGAATGGCTATCTTCTATTCATTCTCAATCACTTGAAATCCTGCCAATTGCAAGTCTTCCCAAAAAGAAGGGTATGATTTGACAACTACACCGGGATCTTCAATAAGAATCTTCTTCATACATAAAGCCAGCGGAGCAAAACACATTGCCATACGATGATCATTATAGGTTTGAATAAGCGGTGTATCTTTCTGTTCTACAGCAGTTCCCTTCCATTGTATTCTTTCAGGGAATGGACTTTCAATAACTTTTCCTGTTTTCAGAAGTTCTTTACGCAAAGCTTCAATTCTGTCCGTTTCTTTTATCTTCAGGCTCTGTGTCCCTTCAAAGGAGAAAGGAATATTCAATTGGCAGAGGGTAACTGCAAGTGTCTGAACAAGATCAGGGTTTTCTATAAAATCAAAAGAAAAATATTCTTCACAATCTCCATTTTTTGTCAACCGGACACCATCCGCAAGAAAATCCGTTTGCACTCCGAGCTGCTTAAAAAGTTCAGCCACTTTGACATCCCCCTGAAAACTGTCTTTTTTTAATCCCGCTAAGAATATATCCGGTTTTTTTGCCAAAGCAGCGATCTGGTACCAATAAGATGCAGCACTCCAATCCGGTTCCACTATAAAATCCTTGCTTTGATAAGTTTGTGGTTGGATTATGATACGATTCCCCTTCCATTCTGTTTTCACACCAAAATATTGCATAATTGAAAGGGTCATACGGATATACGAAGCTGAAATCACCTGATTTTGAAGTACCAGTTCCAACCCTTCAGGGAAGACCGGAGCTATCATCAGTAATGCACTGATATATTGACTGCTTACACCTCCATCTATAGACACCGTTCCTCCGGTGATCTTTTTTCCTTTAATTTTTAATGGTGGATACCCCTCCTTCTCCTGATATTGAATATCAGCTCCGAGCGACTTTAATGCCTCCACGAGTTTTGCTATGGGTCTGTTTTTCATTCGTTCAGAACCCGTCAACAAATACTCTTTTCCTGATTGAATACAAAGGAAAGCTGTCAGAAAACGCATTGATGTCCCTGCATGACCGACATCAATTATCTGTTGATTCTCATAATCATTCAAAGCCTGTTGCAACACTTTTGTGTCATCGCTATCCGGTATATTATCAATAGAAAAAGGATGCCCGCACAAGGCCCTGATCAATAAAACCCTGTTTGCCACACTTTTGCTTGCAGGCAATTTTATTGACACACACACAGGTCCATTATGATGAGAAACAAAATAAAACATATCCGGTTAATTTGATGTAAAAATAAAAATATTAATTTAGAGGCATCATCAAAAAATAATTATTATGACGATTTCAAATCAGGCACACATTGAATACCTGCATAAAATAAGGATTATCCTGACAATCTCACTTCTTACCTTATCAGTGGTATTGTTTTCAGGTTTTGTTATTCAGAATACATTTTTATATCTCAGCCGTTTTGTATGGGGAAGTATTCCTCTTGTTCTTTATATCACCTATCTCTTTGTAATTCATCATCTGGATATAAATTTTATTTTTATGGAAATCACACGGGAAAAGATCATTTTTAAATTTCAATCACTGACCCCATTTAGAAGATCAAAAAATGCCCGATATGAAATTCCTTTAAAACAATTTGCTAAATATACCTTAAGCTATCATTTTTTAAACATGGTTCCACGTATTACTTTTTTTCAAAAAATCCAGGGGAAGCTGGCAAAATACCCTCCCGTCAGTTTAAGTGGAATGAAGAAGGAGCAACGTGAAGAATTATATGCTGCTTTGAACATAGTACTTTCCAAACAATAAAGAGGTTAATTTTTATGGTTCTACCCTTATTTTAATGGTTAAATATTGCGTTTTCCTGAGTTCCGCACTGGGACACCCAAATTAAAATTCAAATAAATTAAACAGATAAATTTGGACATTAGTAAGCCGGAGAGGACATAGCTATATAACTTGCCCAGATTGACCTGGAGAACATTCATGACATAAACATGGGCAGTGCACTTCGACAGGCTCCAATCCGAGGCGGACATGCTCCAGAACTGTAATAAATTTTTTAACATGGATGGGTCATTAATAAATCCGCATAGCGGATGTCCTGTTTGTAGTAGTATTATTACATCAACCCTATAAA
>CAYSRH010000345.1:0-2830 GCA_964433245.1 uncultured Bacteroidales bacterium
ATCGTAATTATTGATATTGTTGCTGATGATTTTTTCAAATACTTTGATGTTGTAATTATAAATGTGTAAGTCAACTGTGGCCTTATTGTGCAATACTTTAATAAAACTATCATAGGTTGCTTTTTTATAGTTGCTGAGTTTGTTAAACAACAGACAAACTTTAAGCACATTGGACAAATCGGTATTGGCTACAAAATAGCCTTTTCCGGCAACGCTGGTGATCACTCCTTCTTCGCGGAGTTTTTTGTATGCCTTCTCTACAGTGTCGCGGCTTAGTAGTAACTCCTCACTGGTCTCATTTATAGAGGGAATTTTTTCACCCTGGTTGTATTTACCTGATTCAATATCCGATTTGATGAGCTTTGTAATTTGCTCATACAAAGGTATTTTAGAACCTGTTTTTATTTCTTTAATGTAATTCACAACAGGCTAAAAATAATAAAAAAAGTCGCCTCTGCCAAGGCGACTTATAACTCTATTCTCAATATTCAAGTATTAATTAATGCATAATTTTATTCATCTATCCAATCCAGTTCTATTTTAATGTTTCCATTGTCTATAGAATATTCATGCGGATAAGATGAACCCACTTCAGGCATTATATCAGATACAGAGAAATCTATCTGGTCACCTGTAAAGGTACCATTGAAATCATCATTATCATCATGCCTGTAAAATTTAAGGGTATACGCACCATTCAAATCAAGGCCGCTTTCATCAATAATTTTTGTTCCGCGGCTTTCTTCATCACCATAACTAAAATCCCTCATGACATAGGAAGTATAGCCGACTTCATCTCCGGACTCATCCAAAATTGATATACTGTATCCCGCAGTAGTATCTTCTAAATCAGATATAAAATCTGATTTAAAAGAAATGCTTTCAATATCTAAACCTATGACATTTCCTAACATTTCAATTTCTTCTTTATAAAAACGAGATTCACCAGCATCATTGTATGCCGTTAACACTACTTCATACGTTCCTTTCTTTTCATAAGTGTGCACAGGATTTTCATCGCCGGATGTTTCTCCATCACCAAATTCCCACTGATAGGATGTAGCCAGAACCGATTTGTTGTTAAAAGTCACTTCTGCCGGTACTGACCTGTGAGCACCACTATAATAGAACTTGGCTTTTAATACCGCTGGTTCATCTTCTTCTTCGCTGCATGAAAACAGTACTGCACTGGTTAAAAACATCCCTGTAAATAAAATGTTATAAATAAATCTGTTCATAATATTATCTCTTAATGTTATAAATTATTTTTTAGTAATTGTAAAGTATGCATCTACCTCACTAAATTCCAGTATTTTGGTCTCCTCTTTATCTGCTATAAGCTTATTCAGGTCAATATCCATCTTTGGTTCACCCATATTATCGTCATCATCAAACAAACCAAAATCTTTCTCAATCAGTTTACCCGATAATGTTAACACATATCCTTTACAGTTAACATCTCCGTTTTCATCTGTATCAGTAATTTCCCATGTTTTCCTGTCAATATCAAAATCAGAAAAGGTTCCTTTTTCAGGCACATCAGCACCATCTCCACCTGCTGACCAGAAAGTTATTTCATCAATTTTTTCACCATTTTTGAATAATTCTGCTTTAATATGACCAGTTACTTCACCTTCATCACCAGCTCCATCGCTTATATTGCAATCCCATTTATCATGTACTACATTAATAATCCATTTAGACCTGTTACAATCACGAACAGTATATTTATCTGCAAGAATCACGTTAGCAATTGAATTATCTGACAAATGCCTTAATTTGTATGCTAACATTACGCCAGGGCTTTCAGGTGACCATTCGGCACCATCCTGGATAAACTGATTCATTTTATTAGCAAAATCATCAACACCTGACACGGTCATTAAATTTCCGGCTGCAGTTCCCGACCCGCCAATTACCATGATTTCGATATTGCTGTTTTCAAAAGTTTCACGTTCTGTTTGGCTAAGTTCCACGCTTACTTCCGGAGCATCGCCTACATCTACAGGCAAGCCATCAGTAGTTCCTTTTGGAATGAAAGACATAGATGCATTGATGGCAGCTGTTACTTCACTGTAAGAAGCCTCAGACTGGAAGGTAATAAGTGCCATACGTCCATAAGTAACTGATGAAACATAAGTTGGCGATTTACCACCTAAATCATCTTTTGTTGGCAAGCCATAAGTATCAAGAAACCAATCAGCAGGAGATTGAGGATAGTCTATATCAATAGTATAATACTTTTGTACAAATTTTGCTATCACAGTGGTTTGCGATGAGCCCTCATCAAAGCTTAATGAACCACCCAAAGACTTAATGGGGTCTCCAAAACTTAAACCAATAGCCCTTGAAACTCCCTGGGTTGATTTTGTTTCCTGTTTAGTGAAGTTCATATACGCAGGAGTAGCACCAATCTCTAAGTCGTTTAACATGTTGTTAACGCCCTGTCTTACACTTGATAACTTTGGGTTTTCTACGGTAATGCTATTATCAGTATTATTCACTGTTTGCAGCGATACAGATAATGTTACCGGAGCACGTTCTGCAACAATAGGTGTGTACTCACCAGTAGGTACAGATTCCCCAATAATCATAGCGCCAGGGTAAATTACATCTGTAGTTGGATCCAACAGAAAAAACTCGCTGCAACCAGAACCAATGGTGACTTCATAGGTTGCACATGTTATGGTTCCCTCTTCATTTTCCTCTTCATCACCTGTGGCTTCCTTTTTCTTCTTTCCTCCGGTGTCTTCATTTTGCTGGGCAAACTTTCCCATGTTTTGAACATAATCATTTAATTCCTTTGGAGTGTCAAGTGATTTCTTCTCTT
>CAYSRH010000346.1:0-2828 GCA_964433245.1 uncultured Bacteroidales bacterium
AGAACTGTACACCTATGAAGCCATCATAATTCGAGGGTAGGTATTCTTCTCATAAATATTATTTCGTATATATCTCAATAAACTCCCCTTTCGTGCCTGCACCCATCACTCCAATTACAGCTTTATCTCCGGACACAGGTCTGTACTCAATGGATGCTTTTCCGTTGGCAAACTGATTCACTGCACTTCTGGTCGGGGAACCATAGTTTTGGTATAATTTCCCTTTACCGCTTAACTTGGAAAAGAACACATCACCATTAAAATCCAAACAGCGCCTTCCGTCCCAATCCGTAACAATGGCTGTTACCAGTATATTCCCGTTTTCAATCGTTTCATAGGAGAGATTAATATAGAAAGGATTCTTGTTGGCTTCATTGGTATAGCTTACCTTGCTTGTATCACGATCGACCACCTCACCATCCTTGTTATATCCTACCGCAACAATTTTATTCTCCCCTAATTCCAGCAAAGTGAACCACTGCAATCCATGTGCAGGGAATTTTCCATATGTGCGTATTTTTTTACCTTGCGATTTCCCATTTACAAATAATTCTCCCGCATAACAATTGCTATATACACAAAATTCCAACTTTTTTCCATCCGGAGCATAACGTTTATCTCTTTTGGGAGCTTCGATATATACAAATTCAGGGTCGGTAGTCCAATAACTCTTAAAAACAAAATAAGCATCTTTGGGTTGTCCCATCCTATCCAAAAGACCTTTTTGATTCATATAGGGAATAGGCTTCTTTGGTCTTACCGGTGTACCAAAATCCTTGATTGACCATTGTGCAGCACCACTAAAATCATCAACGCCCTCTATAACAGATAAATACCAATCAAACAAATCAACGATATACGATTCACTCATGTCTCCTTCGTTGGAAATATTTCTGACAGAAAGAAAATTCTCGTTTTCTTCGAAATCATCTGCCTTAACAAAACCATCACCTGTAATAGGATTTTCTGTATGCCTCCCGACCAGACTGGAACCACCATATTCCATATGCACAAAGTAAGGAAAACGTTCCATCATCTTCTTTACAGCATCTTCATATTTTTTATATACACCGCCGTACCATCCCGACCAAATAGAAGGAGAAAACACATCAAACAAATCCGTATTCCCGGAGTACTTTCGCATTCCGGTCAAGCGATAAGGATCCAGCTGCTTCGTAACTTCGATCATTTCTTTCATGAAAACATCAATACTATCCTTGTCATCTCCTCCTTCAAAATCAGACAACCAATAAATTTCATTTCCCATAGACCAGATAATAATGGAGGGATGGTTATAATTTTGCTTTATCATGCTTTTTAATTGATACATGGTATTCTGCTTCCATGTTTCACCTCCCATACCTCCCCTGCACCAGGGCACTTCATCCCAGACCAAAAGACCGAGTGAATCACACGCCTCATAGACCTGAGGATCCTGCGGATAATGCGCTAAGCGCACAAAATTAGCTCCCATGTCTTTAATTTTCTGCATATCCTGCCAATGGATTTCATTGGGCAAAGCACCTCCATATCCTGCATGTTCCTCATGCCTGTGTGTTCCCCTTATTTTTAAACGTTTCCCATTCAGATAAAAGGGTCCGTGCTCCTTAAATTCAAACCAGCGGAAACCCAAACGTTCCTGTACTTCATCAATCAGAATCCCCCGGTCATCATAAAGCTGTACCAACATCCGGTATCTGTAAGGATCATCCGGAGACCAGAGCCTGGGATTCTCAACTTCAGGAAAATCAATTTGTACCTTCTCCTCAATTTCTGAGGAAGAAACCTTATGTACGAGTTGATAATCAGCATCAAGAAGTTGTGCATCAATCCTTACAGCACCAGCGTGATTGAACATTTTTATATCCATAGATAATGAAGCGATCTCTGCTGAAACCTCCGGTGTCGTAATCCAGGCTCTCTCAATGTAGGTTGCCGGACGTATTTCAAACCACACATCACGAATAATGCCACCATAAATAAAAAAATCAGATTTTTGTGAAGGAATAATATCAATGTTATAGGAATTGTCCACAGTCACCATCACTTCATTAAGTTCACCAAAGTTTAAATGATCCGTAATATCAAAGCAAAAACCTATATATCCTCCAACATGCATACCAACAAAATCTCCATTAACATACAGTTGTGTCGTGATATTAGAACCCTCAAAATAGAAAATATAACGATCGTCCCCTTTTTGTATATTACTTAGATCAAACTTCTTAACGTAGTGACTGGTGTCTCGCCTATATCCGGGTTCAGGGCTTAATCCATCAAAGGCATTCCATGTATGAGGCAAATTCACCAATTCTGCATCCCCATGTAAATCCTCATAATAACTCCATTCTGTATTTACATTGATTTTATCTCTTAACGTATTACTTCTCTCAATTACTTGTTGTGCCGGCAAAGAAAGAGGCAAACACATCAACAATAACATAAAAATACTGCCAATTATCCTTTTCATATGTTTATAATTTATTTTCAATGGTCATATGGAGCTCGCCATAAGTCTAATTTACTGAATAACTGATAACTAAGATATTCAATAATCATCCTAATATGTGTGACTAAATTTTAGTCATGGCTCGGTTCATATGTTTATAATTTACGACCATGTTTTCAATTGGGTACACATTCTTAATCATAGTTGCGTGTGTGTCTCAATAACAATGCTATTAAACTCCAAAGATAAAAAAATAAAGAACCTATATTACAAATAATACACATTATACAAATAAAACAAACGATCACAAGTTGAATAAAAACAAGAATCTTACAAAAAAAAATATTTTTTTGCAACGATATGTTTGTCAGGAAAAAAT
>CAYSRH010000347.1:0-2817 GCA_964433245.1 uncultured Bacteroidales bacterium
AAGAAAATCCTTATGATACATGCCGGCGGTGAAAGCCGGCGTCTTCCCTGTTTTGTTCCGGAAGGAAAGCTCTTTGCGCCGGCACCTTCACCGTCTTCTACTATTATAAGTCCGGTGATGCTGGATCTAATCCTCAGTCTCTACATAAAATATCCCTGGAATCGGGGAGAATTAGTCATCATTACGGGTGATGTGGTAATCGATTTTAATACTGATTCGATTCCTGCTGACCGAGGGGATGTCTGCGGATTCGCTGCTCCAGCCTCTTTTGAGCAAGGATCCCGTCATGGAGTATTTAGGTTTGACCGCAGCCGTGAACGGGTAATTGATTTTTTTCAAAAAGCTGATGAAGAGGTTTTACGAAAATATACAGCTCTAGAAGGCACCGATTCATGTCCTTTGGATATCGGTATAATATCTATGTCTCCTCAGGGTATAAATGTTTATAAAAAACTGGGAGACATAAAGGACTCAAACGGCAGCCCCCTGATAGATCGGGTAGCTTCCGGAACTTCAAAGTTTGATCTATACCTGGATTTTATGACTGCCTGTCTCAAAGACATTTCAGAAGAAAAATTTTTATCCAAAGTTGCGGGGAAATCATCTCTCGAAGAATATGAGCTAAAGCAGATATTCTCCCTTTATAAAGAGACATCCCTAAAGGGAATCCTTACCAAAGATATTTCTTTTATTCATTTCGGCAGCGCTGGTGAATATCCTGCCGCCTGCAGGCAGGTACTCAACAAAGGGGTAACACCTTTTTATCAATGGCAGACTCCGGAAATTTATCCTCAATATATAAATCCCGGACTTATTTTTAATTCTGATTATACCGCTGAAAAAGTTCATTCCGGAGTAGAGGAAAACAGTGGAGGTATTACATTTTCCAGTGAAGTATCGGGAGCTGATTGGTTTTATACTGGTGGTCCGAAATTGGAGTTCAAATCACCCATTCATGAGGGATTTTTGATCGATGTCCGTCCGGTCTCAGACGGATTTTGTTTTTGTATATATCATAAAAATGATAGTTTTAAAGAGACCGGATACGAAGATGCATTTTGGTGCGGAGAACGAATTCAGCAATGGCTTAAAGAACGGGATATAAAAGCATCTGAGTTAGAAATACCGGAAAGTAGGAAGTTCGATCTTTATGATATACCATTTTTCCCTGTTTTTAATTCAGAAGTGATCGATAAATCGGGACATTTTTTACCGGGATTTTGGGACAGTAGTTTATGTGATAGCGGTTGGAGAACAAAATATCTTTGCCTGAAACGGTATTCTCTGACCGAAATGAACGTAATGACTGATCCGGTAAAACGGGATCAGGAACGTACTGTCAGGCGCGTCACCGCAATGAAAAATAAAATTCTGAATTCCTCCGGCTGGTTTTCTATCAGTTCCCGCGATTTCAGACTTGTGTTTAAAGATGCACCGATTAAAGAAATTGACGCTCTTCTTGCCATATATAAAGATACAAATGATCCTCTCCTAAAAAGCTATAGACGAACCCTTCTTATAGATTCCTTTTCAAATAAAAAACTACCGGAGGAGCTTTCATCCCAGATTGACATTGCCTATGTAGAAGAGTCTGTTAAAAAAAAATCGCTCTTCCGCGGAGTAAAACAGGATCAGATTGTTTGGTCCCGTAGTCCGGTGCGGTTCGATCTTGCAGGAGGATGGACCGATACACCGCCGTACACACTTCGGGAAGGGGGAGCAGTTCTTAACCTGGCTGTTGATTTGAACGGTCAGCCCCCTATCCAAGTATTCTGCCGACCGTCGATAGAAAAACATATCCGCTTTCATAGTATCGATATAGGCGTTACCGAAACAATCACCTCATTTAATGAGTTAGAAGATTATAATAATCCTACTAGTCCTTTTTCTCTGCCTAAAGCTTCTTCTGTTCTGCTGGGAATCACTAAACAATCATCCGGAAAAGAAAACCTGTCGTCATTCCTCGACATGATCGGATGCGGGCTGGAGATGACGCTCCTCTGTGCGGTGCCTAAGGGGTCGGGATTGGGAACCTCATCCATATTGGCTGCGGCAATAATTGCTGCTCTGCAGAGGTTTTTTGGTCAGGTCACCCCAAGGGAGGAACTATACCGTCAGGTTCTCCAAGTTGAACAGATGCTTACCACCGGAGGGGGATGGCAGGATCAGATAGGAGGCGTTGTCGGCGGTGTCAAATTGATTGAAACTGCTCCGGGTGTACGCCTTTTCCCCTCCTTATATCAACTCGATCCATATCTGTTTACCGATCCGGCCCATCATGCTAAGTTTACTCTTTATTATACCGGAGTTACCCGGCTTGCGAAAAATATACTTCAGGAAGTAGTTCATAGTTTTAATACATTGAGCCCGCGGTATCTTTTTACTTTTAAATATATCTCTGATCTGGCAAGGAAATCGCGGAACATGATTGCCAGTAGGGATCTCTCCGGAATTGGAGAGGTCCTGAACGAATCATGGAGATCAAATCTGTTGATTCATCCAAGCACTGCCAACGGTCAGGTTGAAGAGATCATCAATTCGGTAAATGATTATTATTCCGGTATGAAGCTGCTTGGTGCAGGAGGAGGTGGATATGCTTTATTCTTGTCACCGACTATTGAAGATGCTGACAACCTTAGAAATATTCTTGCATCGAGATCCGCCGATGAAAAAGCCCGGTTGGTAGATTTTTCCCTTAATCCTGACGGATTGCGGGTTACAGTAAGTTAAGGAGAATAATGTCCATGAAAATCCATTTAATCGCGGCAGCACGCCCGAATTTCATGAAAATCGCGCCGCTCTATCATGAATTAAAAC
>CAYSRH010000348.1:0-2817 GCA_964433245.1 uncultured Bacteroidales bacterium
GTTATCACTGATTTTTTTATGGCTTTTTCTTTCTGCTTTCACCCCTGAATGGAATAAAGAAAAATATCATACACCGTTAAATATTAAATCTTCAATATCAGGAACATACGGAGAACTAAGGACCGGTAGGTTTCATTCAGGCTTGGACTTTCGTACACAGGGAACCATTGGACATGACGTCTTTTCGATTGATGATGCTTATGTTTCACGTATCAGGGTTCTTTCTGCCAGCTATGGAAAGGTATTGTATCTGACCCATCCGGAAGGACATGTTAGTGTGTACGCCCATCTAAATAGTTTCGACCCTGAAATAGAAGCTTATGTAAAAAAACAACAGTATGACAAGAAAACTTTTGAAATAAATCTTTTTCCTCCGGCACATCTCTTTCATTTCAAAAAAGGGGATAGGATTGGAATATCCGGTAATAGTGGATATTCTTACGGACCTCATCTTCATTTTGAAATCAGAGACAAGAACCATGTGCCCTTAAATCCTATGAAATATCATTTTGGCATCAGAGATGATCTCCCGCCTCAGATACATCATGTAGGTGTATATCCTATGGATAAAGGATCACTGGTTAATCAGAAAAATAAAAAGGCAATTTATCAGGTCAATGGGAAAGACGGCAAATATTTCATAGATGACACAATCTATCTTTCCGGTCCCATAGGATTTGGAATTGAGGTGTATGATTATCTGAATGACAGCCGGAATCGTTGTGGGGTTTATAGAATAGAATTATTTGTTGATGGGGAAAAAATATATGTCCATACCATTGATGCGATACCTTTTCATGTGACACGCTTCCTCAATGCTATTTTGGATTATGAGGAATGGGTAAAAAACCGCATAAAAATACAAAAGTTGTTTGTGAGGGGATACAACAAATTACCCATTTATGATCATCTTACCAATCAGGGAATTTTTTCTTTCGAAGAAAATAAAACCTATGAATTACAGTATTTTGTGTATGATTATCATGGGAACAAATCTGAATTGTCCTGTATTCTTCAGTATTCTGATGAAAATATTGGAAGAGAAGAAAATGAAGAAAAAAAGTATTTGTCTGAATTTGAATATCAAAAGGAAAATCTTTACGAAGACACATTGATAACAATAAAAACCACTGCCTACGCATTTTACAATGATTTCTTTTTTGATTATATGATAAATGAAGATCATGAAGATTATTGGTCGCCTATAATATTATTGGGAGACCCGGGTGTTCCTTTGCACAAAGGAATTTCTTTTGAGATAAAATCTCCGGATATTCGGCAACATTCCCATGCTGAATATTTTACCATCGCAGGGATAAATGATAAGGAAGAATTAAGCGGAGTAGGAGGCGAACTTACGGAACAGGGCGTGTTGGCTGTGATTCGAAATTTTGGTCGTTATACACTTGTTCTGGATACTATACCCCCAACCATTGCCCCTGTGAATATTCCGGAAGATAAAAATATGGAGAATGAAAAATCAATACAATTTACCATAAAAGATGCCCTGTCAGGTATTGCTGATTATACAGGATATATTAATAATGAGTGGGTGCTTTTTGAATACGACCTAAAGAATGACTTACTTCTTTACCACTTTGATGAAGAGAGGATAACGCAGGGCGAATATCATAGTCTGGAGCTTTATATTACAGACGGAATGGACAATATGGCAACTTATTACACACGTTTTTATTATTGATTTTTATTTTGTTGGAAAAAAATAAAAATATAGCCCTGGGAATTATGTCCGGAACATCTTTGGATGGTCTCGACCTTGCTTTGGTTGAATTTTCCTGTAATGAAGGTGTCTGGTCTTTTGACCTGATCAAGGCTGATACCATTGTTTATGAAGATGGCTGGCAAAAACTATTGGCTGCATCTATGTATCTGAGTGGAGAAGATCTGCTGTCTCTTGATGTTTCGCTAGGAAAGTTTATCGGAGAGTCTGTTTTAAGTTTTTTGTCTGATGTCAAATTAAAGCCTTGTTGTATTGCTTCTCATGGGCATACTGTTTTTCATCAACCTGATAAGGGTTTCACATCCCAGATTGGGGATGGATATCAAATAGCTGCCATCACACAGATTGATACGGTTTATGATTTCCGAAAACTTGATGTTGCCATGGGAGGGCAGGGGGCTCCCCTTGTTCCTGTTGGAGACCGTTTGTTATTTGGGACGTATGATTACTGCCTTAATATAGGAGGCTTTGCAAATATATCTTATGAATATGAAGGAGATCGCATAGCATACGATATATGTCCGGCAAATATTATATTAAATGCCCTGACCCAGGAACATTTTCAACAAGCACATGATACAGAAGGAAGAATAGGAAAACGTGGTAATGTTCATAAGGAATTATTGCGAACATTGGAGAACATATCTTTTTATAAGGAAAAAGGACCTAAATCTCTGGGAAAAGAATGGCTTGATAATTTTTTCACCCCTGTCTTAAAAAAGTTTTCTATCTCAGCAGAGGATATGTTGCGGACGCTTTATGAACATTTTGCCAGTCGTATAGCACATGAGACAGGAGCGGGGAAGAGTCTTTTTGTAACCGGAGGAGGAGCCCATAATAAATTTTTAATTGAGTGTATTAAGAGAAAATCCGGAGCAGAAATTGTGGTGCCTGATCATCAGATTATAAATTATAAAGAAGCCATAATATTTGCCCTGCTGGGTGTTTTGAGAATCCATGATATGCCCAATACACTTGCCAGTGCTACGGGAGCTAAATCAAATAGTATTGGGGGAAGTCTTATTAAAATTTCAAAATAAGGCTTAGCACTGTTATTTATAAGGTTCTACCACGAA
>CAYSRH010000349.1:0-2815 GCA_964433245.1 uncultured Bacteroidales bacterium
TTATTAACTGATGGATTTTTGGTTTTGTTTGGTATTACCAGTTTTCTTCAATAATCCGGTAAGGACTTTGTTCTGAACTTCTAAATACATGGTCGCAATTTTCCGGAAGATAAAAATTATCAGAAATATTAAAGGAATCTGATGAAGTGACAGGAATTTTATCATCAGCATAGACAGATTTCATGTATAGAGCCCATATAGGGAGAGCCGTGTTAGCTCCCTGTCCAAATGCAATATTATTGAAATGGATAGATCTGAATTCTCCTCCAACCCATACACCTGAAACCAGGTTTGGCGTTACACCAATAAACCACCCATCAGATTGATTCTGAGAGGTTCCTGTTTTTCCTCCTATCTGGGAATAGAGTTGATATTTAAGTCGAAGTCGAATCCCTGTCCCTTCATTAACAACTCCTTGAAGTAGGTTGAGCATTTTGTAAGCAGTTTCCTCTCCGAAAGCTTCTTCTTTATGTGTTTTGAATTCAGTGAGGACAACTCCGGTTTTGTCTTCAATACGTGTTACCAGGATAGGGGAAATGTAAACACCCTTATTCACATATGTGCAATATGCCCCAACCATTTCGTAGAGACTGATTTCCGGGGTTCCCAAAACAAGGGAAGGTACTGCCGGAATATCTCCTGTAATTCCCATTTTTCTCATGATATCAACAACTGATGGGGGTGTAAATTGTTTCACAAGCCAGGCAGATATGTTATTAACTGAATTTGAAAGCCCCCACCTTAAAGTAACAAACTGTCCGTCATAGACTGAGTTTCCACTGTTTCTTGGTGTCCAGGTTGTGTCTCCAACAATGAAAGTTTGGGGTACATTGGGAACCTTATGGCAGGGAGAATAGCCTTCCTGCATTGCCAGAGTATAAAGAAAAGGTTTTATGGTAGAGCCTACCTGCCTTCTGCTTCTAATAACATGGTCAAATTTAAAATATTTAAAATCGGGACCTCCGACATATGATTTAATATGACCTGTATTGGGTTCGATGCTGATAAAACCTGCTCTTAAAAGATGTTTATAGTAGAGAATTGAATCCAGAGGACTCATTACTGTATCTTTTTCTCCCTGCCAGGAAAAGACAGTCATTTTTACAGGTGTTTCGAAGTTTTCCATTATTTTTTTCCAGGATGTAATTCCATTTTTTCGAAGATGCCTGTACCTGTTCGTGTTTTTGATGGAAGATTCAATAATTGTCCGGACTTGTTCACCTGTAAGATCATTAGAAAAAGGAGCATTTGGATCATTTCGTTTTTGGGCAAAAAAGTTCGGTTGTATATCTTTCCCTATATGTTTATAAACAGCTTCTTCAGCATATGATTGGAGTCTGCTGTTAATGGTTGTATGGATACGTAAACCATCAGCATAAAGATTATAATGAGACCCATCGGGTTTGGTGTGCTTGTTTACCCAGCCATATAAAGGATTATTCACCCATTCGATACTATCACTGACAAAAGATTGATAATTGAAATAATTTTTTCTGACAGGTTCATTTGCTGTGATTTTTAATCTGATGTATTCCCTGACATAAGCAGCGAGACCAAAATTATGGTCCATTGTGTTGTAATCCAATGTTATAGGTGATGCGGCAAGTGAATCAAATTCAGAATCACTAATAAAACCGTATTTGTTCATTTGGGCAAGGACAATATCTCTTCTTACTTTTGCTCTTTCAGGATTTCTGAGGGGGTTGTAACGTGTAGGAGCATTGACTACACCAGCCAATAGTGCGGCTTCTTCAACTTTCAGAAGATAAGGGTCCTTATTGAAGAACGTCTGAGAAGCAGATTTAATTCCATAAGAGTTACTTCCATAGAAGACAGTATTTAGGTACATAACAAGAATTTCATCTTTGGTATAATTTCGTTCCAGGCGTATTGCAGTTACCCATTCCTTAAATTTTATCAATCCGATGTTCAGTGTTCTTTTTAATACATTTTCATGGTACAAATTTTCTCTTCCGAAAAGATTTTTTGCCAATTGTTGAGTTATTGTACTTCCTCCTCCGGAATCACTTTTTCCGAACAGAAGCGTTTTAACCAGTACCCGTCCCAAACCACGGGCATCTATGCCGCTGTGTCTTCTGAAGCGGATATCTTCTATAGCAGTTACCGCATTAACAATGTTAGGAGATAATTCATCAAACTCAATTCTGCTTCTGTTTTGGTAAAAAAAAGACCCCAACACAATACCATCAGAAGAAATCACATCAGAGGCAAGGCTGCTGGAAGGATTTTCCAGATCTTCAAAAGAAGGCATAAACCCCATTTTTCCATTGGAAATTAAGACAAAGAGGCTTATAATAAATACAATAGGCAGAATAAAGATCAGCCAGTAAACAATAATTACAATATTTCTTTTTTTCGGACTCATTTAAAAACTTCAATAAAAATTTTAGTAAAATTAAGAATTATTCTTAAAAAAATAACTTATTTAGCACCCCTTAGAAAAATGGACATATTTATTTTCCGAATTTACATCAAAAATCAGAATAAAATTTCAACGTTATTGTTAACGTAAATTAAGAATAAAATAATACAAGTAATGACAGATAATTTAGTAATAGTAGAATCTCCGGCCAAAGCGAAAACGATTGAAAAATTCCTGGGGAAGGATTATACTGTCGTTTCAAGTTTTGGACATATAAGGGATCTGTCCAAAAAGAAATCAGGTATAGACATAGAGAAAGGTTTTGAGCCACATTATGAAGTGTCAGCAGAGAAAAAAGCTGTTGTCAGAGAATTAAAGAAACTGGCAAAAGAAGCGAAAACAGTTTGGCTGGCTTCCGATGAAGATCGTGAA
>CAYSRH010000350.1:0-2813 GCA_964433245.1 uncultured Bacteroidales bacterium
TTTTTTCGCTTTTGGGGATCTATAGAGCGGTTAAACAACAAATTCTCCTTGAGAAAATGCTGATAGATTCTTTTATTTTGGTTATCTATAACAGAGGCAACGCCGAACACTTTTAAGCCTAAATCGATTCCCATGATGTTATTCGGGTCGATTTCTATGTCCTTTATCGCTACGCGGAAAGGTTGGTTTAAAATGAGCTTGGCTCCCACCTCTGATATAGTGGGGGCGAGGGGTATGGCTCCCTCGTCTATTAATTTATCCATTCTGTGCTTGGTATCTTTTATAGGAAATACATATTCTTTTGACCCCCTGATATTAATGGGGGAAATACGTATTTCCTTATGCTTATAGTTAATATTAAAATATTGCCCATCGTCGTTTCCCGTGGAATGGGAGGATTTGGAAAAGGAAATATGATCCAGTAAGTCGGGCAAGTCCGCCTCCACAAGGTCTAAGGCTGCTCTGAACTGGTCGCCTAAGGCGGTTATCGAATACCTGCCACGTCTGGAAAAGAGAATTCGCTTCAAATTGTTCCTGATGAGCGTTTTCATGTGGTTCTTTGCATACGTTTGAAGGGCAGCGATGGAAACTTCGGGAATATATTTACTGGACTCTCTGGGATTGAATAATCTTTTCAGCACCCGCAGATTAATGGAACTCTGGGGGGAAAGCATTTGAAGCTCCTCGTCGGCTGCTTGGTGAAGTAACTCGGTAGCGACAGAACGCTTTTGGACAGCTGAAAATGCGGCATCGTAGCGTGCGCTAAATTGGGCTAATCTGGTCTGGCGCTGCGTTTTAAACTGCTCCAAGTCCCGAAAGGAGCTAAATCCCAATAAGGCGGTTAATTGGTTTTCGGAATGAGCCTTTAGTCGGGTTGCTTTTTTAAGGGCTTTTTTCTTCTTTACAGAGCGTTTCTGCTGCGGTATAGCCGAGATCTTTTGGATCCGCCGTTTGTTTTGCAATATGTTTTTTGCCATCTTTGTGGTGATGTGTTTAATGGAGCTCAGAAATCTCCTTTTTAACTTGTCCAACAAATCATCTATTTGAAGGGGAGTTTTGGCTAGGTTATCCAAAACTGCCTTCATGCATTTTTGTTTAAATTGACTCGGGGTGCCTTTCTGTACTTTAATGGCGCCTGTAATGAAAGTAATAAGCTCGTGGCGAAGTTTTGCTTTTTTATCCGACGTCTTGCCGGTGTAAGGAGCCGAGGTTAGTTCTGAATTATAAAATTCGGTAATCTCAAGAAGGAGGTTTCTTAACTGCCTGATATAGTTTTCGGCATACGCAAAGGAGATTTTTTTCTCCTCCCCTAATATAGTACGGGAAAGTCTATCAACCAGCTGTTTGGAGACCAGATTAATGTCCGCGATTAGATTGCCTAACTGCTGAGAATTGGCCTTATAAAAGTCAATCAGCAGTTTGAGGCGCCCGAGCCGGACCATCATCTCGCGCACGGCAAGGAAGGGCTCATCAAAGAGGCATCTTGCGAATCGATTCTTTAAGGACGCCGATTTACCCCCCGTTGCTTGGTTCGTAAACGGTCTAAGCTTATCTTTTAGCCTAAACTGATTCCAAAAGTGCTTTTTTATATGGGCACTGGAGGTGCTTTCGAGGAGTTGGATGACCGGGCTGCAATTTTTCAAGACATTTGCCCGTCGTTTTTTTTCTTGCTTGCTCTGACTCCGCAGATATTGTTTGTACTCTCCCATGATAGTGGGCAAGTCACTCCGGATGCGCGGTTTCAGATGATGAACCAGCGTTTTCGTAAAAGTATTCCTTAACTGGATTCCCATATGGTAGAATTCCCGTATCTCCCTCCGCTCATGCTTATCGTTTATGTGAATCCCGAATTTTCGGGTGATAATGGGGTTTTTGCCGTGTCTTTTATAGGTAGTCGGTTTATAGCGGGCGGGAATATGCGGATTTTTACCAAGGTGGCGGACCATATGGGCAATTTGATTTTCGGTAAAGCCCGCATAGCTGAACTTGCCGGCTTTTTGAAGGTCAAAAACCGACACGGATTGCTGGGCATAACTTATCAAATACAGGGAAATCTGATTGAGCGTCTCCAAAATTTCTCTGAATTTCGTTCTCACGCCGGGGTTAGAGTCCTCTAAGATTTTAAACACCTCTTTGAAGGCTTTCTTCAGCTGGGCATCGGTAAGGTTTTTATACCTACAAGTGGTCTGCATTTTCCGACGGGCTGCTTGCTGTTTGCTGGGCGACAATGAGGTGTCAATCAAAAAAATATCCTTGAAAAAGCGGGGATATGCTGTGGCGACTCTGACTGCGCGTTTTCTGCCCCCTTTCCCCGCATATTTACTCAGTTCGGTAAGAAAATGGGTGACCGCGTTTTTGCCCTCCATGTTATGCACATGGAAATATTGAATTAAAAACTCCCGAAGATCTTTTCGTAAATTGATAATCATAGCTGAAGAGCCGAATTTTTTAATTCCTAATATGGGTTTAGCTTTTAATTTTGTGTCTTGCGTCTTGCTTTCAGGAGTGGTATCGCGATTCAGTAGAGAGGGGGACTTGGCTCCGCAAGAGGAGGATACTGAAGTATGAGGAGTATGAAGCACCCGGGTGATCTCCACCGGATGAATCTCCTTTATATTCCAGTTCTGACAGCGTTTATTTAATTGAGCATAGAGCTTAAATCGGTTGCGCCGCCCGTACACGTGTGCGCTGGTCAATACCACGCATTTTCGCATTTTATAGTACACATGGCGGGGAGTAGAAGAGAGAAGCGAGAAATAAAAATCTGAATTATCGGTTAGGCTCCTCAGCAAGGGGCCCCATTTGACTTCCCC
>CAYSRH010000351.1:0-2811 GCA_964433245.1 uncultured Bacteroidales bacterium
TGATGAAGCGGTTGTCCTCCACCGCCAATGCATCCGCCAGGGCAAGCCATAATTTCTATGGCATGAAAATTACTTTTGCCTGATTTAACATCCTCTAAAAGCTTACGTGCATTACCCAGGCCGTGAGCGATCCCGATATGTAGTTTTAGTCCTTCAAAATCAACTGTAGCTTTCCTAATGCCCTCCATTCCACGAAGTTCTTCAAAGTCAACTTTTTCAATGTCCTTACCGGTATGAAGTTCATAGGCTGTTCTGATAGCTGCCTCAATAACCCCACCTGTGGCTCCAAATATTACGCCGGCTCCGGTTGATTCACCAAGGGGCGAATCAAACTCCTCTTCAGGTAATTTACTCAGATCAATATTGGCTTGTTTTATGAGATGAGCCAGTTCGCGGGTTGAAATAGCATAATTAACATCCGGATCGCCATCCACCTTAAATTCGTCGCGCTGGCATTCATATTTCTTAGCAAGACATGGCATAATGGAAACAACAGTTAAATGCTGCCTGTCAATATCAGTAACCTCAGTAAAATATGATTTGGCAATCGAACCGAACATCTGTTGAGGCGATCTGGCTGTGGAAGGAATATCTTTCATTTCAGGAAAATGATGTTCGAAAAAATTAACCCAGCCGGGGCAGCATGATGTCAGTATTGGTAATTGTACTGATTTGTCTCCCTGAAGATATTTTGTGAGTCGTTCAAGCAATTCGCTGCCTTCTTCCATAATTGTCAGATCAGCGGCGAAGTCAGTATCAAAGACATAATCGAATCCGAGTCTTCTTAAGGCAGCCACCATTTTTCCTGTAACCAATGTCCCTGGTTCCATACCAAATTCCTCACCAAGTGCTGCACGGACAGCCGGAGCTGTTTGTACAACAACTGTTTTTTTCTTATCAGCCAGTTCCCTGATGATTTCTCTTGTTTGGTCAACCTCAGTTAATGCACCGGTAGGACAAACAGCCACACACTGGCCACAATAGGTGCACACAGAATTTACCAGATTCATTTCAAAGGCTGGCGCAACAGCAGACTCAAATCCGCGGTTCACAGCAGATAAAGCACCGACGGTCTGGACTACATTACACATCATTTCACATCTGCGGCACATGATGCATTTGTCCAGATCACGAATGATTGAAGGTGATGTATCTTTCCTGTAGGTCGACATTTCTGCAGTGTCTTCGTAGGGAATACGGCGTATACCCAGCCTGATGGCCATATCCTGAAGTTCGCATCTGCCGGATTTGGGACAGGTCAGACAATCTTTGGGATGGTCGGACAGGATAAATTCAACAACTGTCCTGCGGGCATTGATGACCCTCATTGTATGTGTATGGACAACCATGCCATCATAAACCTCTGTTGAACATGAAGGCGCCAGGTTTCTCCTACCTTCCACTTCAACAACACAAACACGGCAGCCGCCAGGCTTATTCTCAATATTCATGTCCTGTAATTCCATGTAACAAAGAACAGGTATGTCAATGCCGGCTTTTTTTGCCGCTTTATATATGGTAGTTCCCCCTGGAACATCAATTTGTTTATTATCTATTGTAACTGTTACTGTATCTATTTTCATATTGTTCTGTATTAATTGGTGTAGATAGCGCTGAATTTGCATTTTTCCAGACAGGCTCCGCATTTTATGCAAAGAGACTGGTCTATTTCGTGAACTTGTTTTTTTTCACCCGATATAGCATTAACAGGGCACACCCTGGCACACATCGTGCATCCTACGCACGCATCCGGATCGATAATGTATTGCATAAGTCCTTTACATTGTTTTGCCGGACATTTCTTATCTTTTACATGAGCAATATACTCATCATAAAAATTCTCTATTGTCGAAAGAACCGGATTTGGAGACGACTGCCCCAGACCGCAAAGGGCGGTATCCTTAATGACTTTACTCATATTATCAAGCCTTTTTAAGTCCTCCTTGTCTCCGTCCCCACGGGTTATTTTATCAAGTACTTCATAGAGTCGTTTGTTACCTATACGGCATGGAGAACATTTACCACAGGACTCTTCAACAGTAAAATCAAGATAAAACTTGGCCATAGACACCATACAGTCATCTTCATCCATGACAATCATTCCGCCTGAGCCCATCATAGAACCTGATTTAATGAGATTATCATAATCAATAGGTGTGTCAAGATGCTGTTCTGTGAGGCAACCGCCTGATGGACCGCCTGTTTGTACAGCTTTGAATTTTTTACCATCCTTCACTCCCCCACCGATCTCAAAAATAACTTCACGGAGTGTTGTTCCCATCGGGACTTCTATCAAACCTACATTATTGATTTTTCCTGCCAGTGCAAATACTTTTGTTCCTTTGGATTTTTCCGTGCCGATTTTACTGAACCATTGAGCACCCTTGTTAATAACAACAGGTATATTGGCATATGTTTCAACATTATTAACATTTGTTGGTTTACCTCTGAAACCTGCTTCTGAAGGAAATGGAGGTTTTATGGTGGGTTCTCCCCTCAATCCTTCCATTGAATGAATCAACGCTGTTTCTTCGCCACAGACAAAAGCGCCTGCACCATAGCGGATTGATATATCAAAATTAAATCCGGTTTTGAGAATATTTTTACCAAGCAATCCATATTCACGTGCTTGATTTATAGCTATCTTTAGGCGTTTTATGGCAAGAGGATATTCTGCGCGGATATAAATAAGACCTTCATCAGCGCCGATACAGAAACCACAAATGGCCATTGCCTCAATAACACTGTGCGGATCACCTTCAAGAATTGACCTGTCCATAAATGCGCCCGGGTCTCCTTCATCTGCATTAC
>CAYSRH010000352.1:0-2804 GCA_964433245.1 uncultured Bacteroidales bacterium
GTCTTGCCATGCTGTCCAGCAGAATTCTGAAATGTGCCTGTGCATCAAATACTTCATCGTAATGTAATTCACGTATCATTGTTTTGTTTTTAAAAAGTTGTGTTGTTTGCTTTTATGCTTGTTCCATCATTTTAAAATCAACCCGGGTTTTTTGAATCTGGTTGTATTCAAGCTTTTCTGCTTTCTTAATGACTTGTTCATGTATTTTAAGGAACGGGGCGATCATTTCCTGTGCATCACCTGTTTGCTGAAGCACATCAATGACTGCAATGCAATACGCCCTGACAGGTTCATCTCCTAAAGCGAAGCCATAGCCCGTGTTGTTTTTGAAGCTTACTTCACAGTCAGAAGTTAAGGCTTCACCCAGGTAAAAATCCTGGGCTTCAACAGAATCTTGCGCCCTGATCATAGTCAGGCAGATTGAAGGTTCCTTAACAAGCGTTATTTCATACTTTTCTTCGAGTGAAGTTACCAGTTGCTGTAACTCATCCAAGTCGCAATGTTGCAGGATGTAATCGGTTGTTTCTGCAGTTGTTTCCATGTATAGTAATTAAATTATGTTGATTATACATGGCAAAACTACTTATTGATTGTTTACTTTCTGTTAGAGGAATGATATAAAAGGGTTAATTGCCCGGGTTGCGTGTCTTTTGTTTGCACTACTCTTCGCAATCGCAATATTTATAGCCAACAGAACGAATTGTTTTGATGTGATTTTGGTAGGTGCCCAATTTTTTTCGTAAGCCCACAATCTGAACATCAACTGAACGCAGGGTAACATATACGGCACCTTCGTCGCCGTTGATTTTTTCAATAATTTCTTCTCTTGAAAAGACCCTGTCGGGTTTTGATGCCAGCAGGTGAAGAATCTTAAACTCGTATTGCGTAAGTTCAATATTTTGATCTCCAATGTGTGTCGTATGCTTTTCTGTGTCAATGACCATATTGCTTCTGATGACCATATGACAACAGGGTTGTATTTCCTGTTCCTTTTGTCTTTTTAACGTTTTTTTGATCCGAACCATTAATTCCTTGATCTTAAATGGCTTGGGCATATAATCATCTGCCCCGATTTCCAGCGCAGTTACAATATCAATTTCATCTGATTTGCAGGATAACATAAAGATGGGAATAGCAGATGTGTTTTCATCATTTTTAAGCCGGCGGCAAATATCAAGACCGTCCATGGATGGCATCAGCCAGTCGGTTAGCACCAGGTCGCAAGCATGTTGATGAATGTAAGCCAGCGCCTCATTCGGATCAGTAAAGCCCGACACTTCATATTTCTCTTGTTGGAGGTTGTGTGATAAAATAGCGACAATGTCCGGTTCATCATCAATGACAACAATTCTTTTGGTTTTCATAACACATCCATGTATTAAATGATACTTTAATTACTGAAATACGATACCTTGATTAGTGTACTATAAAATTATATAGAAATTGTTGCAAAAATATGTACTAATCGTTAAGTCTTTGTTAATCTGTGTACCCCTTTTGTTAGTTGATTGTTAGTATCAGTAATTATAGGGGCTGGCGTTTGCTGTCTTCATTTTTTTTGCCTAAAATTGCGAAAAATAAATCATAAGACTATGTCTAATCTTATTATATCCTATCATCTGCCCTTATACAAGGAAGAAAAACTTTTGCTTGAACTCTTCAGGGCAGGATTACAACGATTTCACCTACGTAAGCATGATTTCACTGCACAGGATTATCGCAGGTTTATAGAAAAAATTCCTGAACAGTACCATAACCGGATGATTGTTCACCAGTATTATGAATTATTAAGTGAATATGACTTGCAAGGTTATTATTTGTCTTCGGCTGACAGGAATCTATTGAATGATAATCATCTTCATGATCTCCCTGACGCAGAAAAATTGATTAGATCAACCTTTGCTAATTCCCTGGAAGAACTTATTGCATTGGATGCAAGCTATGATTATATTGTATTAGGACCAGTTTTTAAAAGTATTTCGAGACCCAATCTGACCTTGCGTTATACACATGCTGATTTGACTGATCTGTTTTCAAAGCATGTTTTTCGTTCGAAAGTAATAGCTGTAGGAGGGATTAAAGAAGATACAACGGAGATGGCTTTGAATTATGGCTTCCACGGTGTTGCTATGCTAGGGGTTATCTGGGCAAGTTACCTGAAATCTTTCCGTATAAAAGAGGTCGTTAATCGATTTGAACTAATTGAGTCGGTTGTGCGCATGATGTCTAATTGACGATTGGCGTGGCTTTACTTTGCAACATGCAATTGTAGATTTCTTGCACGGCGACTTGCAAATTTGCGTTGTTGTAAATGTTGTGCAGATTGGGGTGCTCCACTTTGAAAGCATCAACCTTTTTCATGCGATTGCTAATCTCTTCTTTCGTTTCTCTCCCTCTTTTTACCAGCCTTTCAAAGAGAATTTCCGGATCGACCTGAATGTGATATATTTGTAGCGAAGGGTAGTACCTGCTTGCTATCGGCAAGTATTCCCTGGATCCGTTGACCACTACTTCGAAGCCCATCTGCAACCATTCATTGATCTCACTTCCGATGCCATATAAGAACTTATTACTGGACCAGTGCATAGCAAAAAGCCCGGCGTGCTGACGCAGCTGAAATTCTTCTTCAGTAAGAGATACGTAGTTCTCTCCACCAAGTTCAGTCGGACGTGTTATATATCGGTGTGCAAAAAGAACAGGAAAATCAGCATTGATTTTTTTTCTTAATTCGATCATGATGGAATCTTTTCCTGCACCTGATGCCCCGATGATGTAGTGAATGTTGCTCATAAATTTGTAAATTA
>CAYSRH010000353.1:0-2803 GCA_964433245.1 uncultured Bacteroidales bacterium
CCAATATAAGTGACAGTGATATATTAAGTTATTTCTAAAAATCATGGCAAAAGCAACAACTACTTTGTATCTCAGGAAAACAGCAATACTGTTTGTTTTTTTAACATTTTTTGTTTTTTTCGCATCAGCTCAAAAAGAGAGGAAAGACGAAATTCGTGAACAAATTACGACAGAACGGATTGCTTTTTATAGCAAATCATTGAATTTGACAAAAAAAGAAGCCCGGGAATTCTGGCCTATATACAATGACTTTGAACAAAAAAAAGAAAAAACCATTTCAGAAACAAGAGATATTCTTCGTGAATACAAAGAATCAGAAAATCTTTCTGCGGGTGAATATATTCGCATGGCTGATCGGTTTGTGTATTTAAAGAAAAGAGAAGCGACTCTTTATGATGAACTGAATCAATCTTTGAAAAAAATTTTTCCTCCAAAAAAAATCATTCAATTATACTATACAGAGCAACAATTTAAAAAACATCTGATCCGGCAACTCAGGAATTATTAGAACTAATTAAGGCAGGCATGTCATTTATTGCCACTTGTTGTTGCCCGCCTGTTTCCATATTCTTAAGTGTTATAACATCTTTTTCTATTTCTTCTTTTCCAACCAAAGCCACAAAAGGAATATGTTTCTTATCGGCATACTGCATTTGTTTTTTAATTTTTGCAAGATCCGGATATATCTCACACTGGATTCCTTTTTTTCTTAAAAAATGAATATGTTTCAGGCAGGTATCTGTTTCATTCTCTCCAAAGTTCACAAACAATATTTTGGTAGCTTCCATTGCATTATCAGGAAACAGCTTGCATTTTTCCATGATATCATAGATTCTCTCTGCACCAAATGATATGCCAACACCAGAAACACCTTCCAATCCAAAAACTCCTGTCAGATTATCATAGCGACCTCCTCCACATATACTTCCCATCTCCGTATCAAGCGATTTGACCTCAATAATCGAACCCGTATAATAGTCTAAGCCTCTGGCCAGGGTAAGATCAAGATCAATCCTGACAGACGAGTCAAGCATAGCCGTTTTTCTCAAAACAAAATCAATTTCGTTCAATCCCTCCAGCCCTTTTTCAAATTCTGACAACAGTTCCTTTAACCTTTTGATCTTACTGGCATTATTTCCTTTCAGGGTCAAAACAGGTCTTAAGCGTTCAAGGGCATCTTGTTTTAATCCGCGTTGCAGGAGTTCTTCATTTACTTTATCAATTCCGATCTTTTCAATCTTATCAATTGCTACGGTAATATCAAGCAGTTTATCAGGATATCCGATATACGAAGCTATCCCCTGGAGAATTTTTCTGTTATTAAGCTTAATCAATACCTCTAAGCCTAAATTTTTAAAAACATCATTTATTATTTGAATAAGTTCAACCTCATTAATCAAAGAATCACTTCCAATAACATCAGCATCACACTGGTAGAACTCTCTGTATCTTCCACGCTGGGGTCTGTCTGCACGCCATACCGGTTGAATCTGATATCGCCTGAAGGGAAAAACAAGGTCGTTCCTGTGTTGTACAACATAACGGGCAAAAGGGACAGTCAAGTCATAACGCAATCCTTTTTCAGAGATGGCTCCGGCAAGTGAACGGGATTCTTTGATATCAACTGATTCAGAAACTTTTTGCAAAAAATCTCCACTATTCAAAATACGAAACAACAATTTATCACCTTCTTCTCCGTATTTTCCAAGGAGTGTAGAAAGATTTTCCATAGCAGGTGTTTCCACCGGCAGAAAACCATACAAAGCAAACGTTTGTTTTATTGTTTTAAAAATATATTCCCTTCTCGCCATCTCTCCGGGAAGAAAATCCCGGGTACCTTTAGGAATGGCAGGTTTATCAGCCATTATATCTGAAATGTATTTGTTGTTAATATAAAAATTGCAATCAAAAAAGAATTATACGCTTACCGGTCGCCAGTTTTTTAAAATCATCCTCTAAAAAACCATCAGGGCTTCGGCGTTTATCAATGTTATGATAATCAAAATAATAAAGCGTAGGTTCATCTGCTCCCAATATTACTTTATAAGTTCTGGCATTTACCATAGAACCCTCCGGTCCTACTTTATGTAAATAAGCTACATTCGAATCCCTATCTTCAATTGCCCTTTGTATATCTTCTTTGTCAACAATTTTAAACGGATATGGATATACTTCTTTAATTTTTGATTCGGTATTCACGTTAGGTCCCAATTCTTCTTTTATAACATAAAGTGTTTTATCTTTTATATCTTCAACATTGTCACGATAATATCTGAACATATTATTTGAAATCAGGTCAGGGTTTTCATGAATAAGTTTCACATGGTTTTGTAACCATCGAACCAAAGAACTGATCTTATAAACATAACTCTCTTCTCCAACACCGGCATATGAGACCGGAACCGAAACAATATCAGGCATCTGGTTTACCCTAAAATAATCACCTCCTAACATCAGATGCAAAAAACGATAATTTGCCCGTGTTTTATCCCTGGCAAAATTAACCTGGGTCATAATTAAAAATGAATACTGGGGATCAACCCGTTTTTCTTCAAACTCTTCGGGAGAGATAAAATCATAATCTGTTAAAGTCCATTCTTTTTGAATAATATCCTTTATTTCAAAATTATAAGAACTCGTTGGGTTTTTCTGAAGTACAACCAATGTTTTTGTTCTGAAGAACCTGTTAATCTCATCTTCTGTAGGAACATATTCCTGAGATAATGCGTTGGTTAACAGGAACAATAAAACCGATAAAAAAACAATATTTTTTTTCATTTGTTATAGTTTTAATGTTTATCAT
>CAYSRH010000354.1:0-2801 GCA_964433245.1 uncultured Bacteroidales bacterium
AGGGGTTCGAACTTAGTGAAGCAATGCGGAACGATCTCACGATAAACATGAAGTGATAACGGAATGTTTTGAGTAACTGTTCCGTAATGCGGAACGATCTCACGATAAACATGAAGTGATAACGAAATGTTTTGAGTAATACAAAAGATTCCTAACTATAAACATATTCTTAGGGATGAGAACCGAAGGGATGGCAGGGGTTCGAACTTAGTGAAGCAATGCGGAACGATCTCACGATAAACATGAAGTGATAACGGAATGTTTTGAGTAACTGTTCCGTAATGCGGAACGATCTCACGATAAACATGAAGTGATAACGAAATGTTTTGAGTAATACAAAAGATTCCTAACTATAAACATATTCTTAGGGATGAGGACTCATAACGGATTATTCTTTTATAAATTTCAAGGAAGAAATAAGACCTTTATCAGTTGTGAATCTTGCATAATAGAATCCTTTTCTCCACCGGGAAGTATTTAGCGTAATCAAGGTTTCTCCTGAAATATATTTGGTTTCAACTATTTGACCTGCTGAATTAATGAAATCAATAGAGATAACATTTTCTTGATTGGTATTAATGGTTAAAATATCAGTTACCGGATTGGGATATAATTCTATATCAGACAATATATCTTGATATAAATTTTCACTATTTTGTACGGTAACTTCTTTTGTGCCCATTACCAGTTTTAATCCGTCAAAGTAAACAGAACGTTTATTAACTACAACGGTATCATCAACAGAGATGATGTTTGGAACTGTATCTGTTTGCAAGGTCATGACCTGATAAGTGTAATTATCTGTTGTTACGGATGTTAGTTCGGTGAATGCTCCCTGGTTACCCCCACTTCTTTCGTAGCCGGTATTGCCGTCAGCTTTTGGACCCACTGCAACTACTAATGCCTTGGCACCTGTCAGGTCATCATAAAAATCAACGGCAAATGAAGATATCTCTGCACCGGCAATAGGTCGGGTTTCAATACCCTCTGTAACAGGAATATTACTAACAACGCCTGATCCGTTTTCGTGTGGCTCATAATACAGTGTTCGTTCCATAAAAAAAGTAGCAGGAGCAAAACCCTGGAGTCCATAGCCCCAGAACATCATGGTTTCATCTGCTCCGTTCTTTCCACCGTTTCCCCAACTTTTATTAAAATCTGCTAAAGCAGTAATGATGATGTCATTTGTATCTTTCCATTGTTTACGAAATGCATAATAACCATAAATACTGTCACGCATAATTCTCGGGATGATTCCCTCCGGGTTGAGGTTTGTTTGTCCCAATGGCCAGTTGACTAAAGCGAACATTGCCCTGTGAGGGTAAGTGCCTATTCCGTAAATATGTTCTTCCGAGCCATTTGGTTTTACGACACTGTCATATACCCACGTCATAGCCAATTTCTGGCTGTCTGTCAGGGTGCCCATTCCTTGTGCAAATTGTCCTCCGTGAGAAAGATCATCTTCTTCGTAATTTTTTGTTCCATAGCTGCTGCTATGCCTGATAGGATACTGTGCACCTGTAGAAGTAGAAATGAGTTCATAAGCCCAACGCAGGGTAATCCACCTGGCATTTGGTCGTGGAGAAAGAAAATCTTTTCCCCCCGCATAATATTCTGCCTGGAGATAAGGTACAAAAGCTGTATTTGAGCTGACATGACTCGGTCCTGAATGTTCGGCAAAATATCCGCCATCACCAAAACCCTGTAATAAATTTCTCAAGGCACTTCTTCGAATGTTTTTTAAATAAAGGCTTAATGTATCGTCATTTGTGCCCGGATCATTAATGACTGACAGTACGGCAATACCTGCACCTCCAACGATAGCTCCCCAATGGTTGCTTCCGGGTTGGTGTCTTGGGTCAAATGCCATGTCTTCGAGCCAGGTATTTTCATCATCGGGACTTCCTTTGTAGTGTGCTATTTTATAAGCAACGTCTTCTCTGAAATTTGTTGGCCAGGCATCATAGCAAAGGTCGTATGCCATAGCTATAGCTGCCAGCGAAGGTCCAGCCCTTAATGCTCCGAACTCGGAACTTGCACTTCCAACCCAGGCATAGCGACTGTCTTTATCCGGAGTGCCGTTAAAAGCCATTTCAACACATTTTTTTGCAGAATCAGCATAATCGGTGTTCTCAGTCATTTGGTAAAGAAAACCATACCCTGCACCGTCCCATAGTGAATAAGGTAAATTAGTTAGCATATTTTCAAGTTTATTCATAATAACCTGTCCTTCTGCAGTCTGGCTTTTTGTTCTAAGAGCAGGCAGATCTTCAGTTCTGAAGAAAAGCCGTGGATGCTCACCCGGTGTTATTGGATTCCAATCTTTTACCTCAGAAGGTAACTTGGATGTATAGTACTCACCCAAAACAGGTCCGCTTTTGTCATAGGGTATCAAGGGGTCAGTTGAGCTGACTTTTCCCTCGACACTTCCCGTAAAGTTTCCATTTAAATGATTATTATTCCGTGTCATGTTGATTGTGTAATCTCCTGTCATATAAAAATAGCCCCATTCATCTCCGGGTATTTCAACACTTATATCTAAGGTGAAATTGTTTTCATTTCCTGTAACGGAATTAAGGGTGGTTTTATGTACCGACCTGTTATGACGCACTGCAAACGAATAGATATCTGTCTGCCATTTTCCTGAATCAACCCGGATAACGAAATCAATATAAGCATTTTCATTATGGGTTGCACTGTCAATAAAAAACACCAGATCACCGTCAATATCAGGACCGTCAATATATTGTGCTTGGCTATGAAATAAAGAACTCGTTATTAGCGTGAAAAAGAGCAATATT